>CAXTRU010000011.1:6787-21752 GCA_964246665.1 uncultured Acidobacteriaceae bacterium | reverse complement strand
ATTCTCCCCGCGCAAGTCGGCGCGGACCGCATGAGCTTCCCACGCCTTAACGCCCTCTCGCTTTGGCTCACCGCTGCCGGCCTCCTCACCCTGCTCGCTGCTTTCTTTGTGCCCGGCGGCAGCCCCATCTCCGGCTGGACCGGCTACCCACCGCTGTCGGCCACCGCACTCGCCGGCCCCGGCCAGGGCACCGGGCTCGACCTTTGGCTCGCCAGCCTCAGTCTCTTCTGCCTGGGCGGTACCGCCGGCGCTGTCAATCTGCTCACTACCGTCCTCTATCGGCGCTGCGAGGGCATGACCTGGCAGCGACTCCCCCTCACCGTGTGGGCGTGGTTCACCACCTCACTGCTCAGCATCTTGGCTTTCTCCGTCCTGCTCGCCGCCATTCTGCTGCTTACCTGCGATCGCCACTTCGGCACCGGCTTCTTCCTCCCCGCGCAGGATCTCGTCAACGGCGTCCTGCTGCAGCACAAGGGCGACGGCTCCCCGCTGCTCTGGCTGCATCTGTTCTGGTTCTTCGGCCATCCTGAGGTCTATATCGCCATCCTGCCCGGCATGGGCCTCACGTCGATGGTGCTGGCCAACTTCGCCCGACGCCCTGTCTTCGCCTACCGCCTGATGATTGCCACCACGCTGCTGATCGGGCTGCTCGGCATTGTCGTCTGGGGACACCACATGTTCGTCGCCGGCCTTAACCCCTTCGCCGGCACGGCCTTTTCGGCGGCGTCGCTCGCCATTGCCATTCCCTCCGCCGCCAAAGTCCTCAGCTGGATTGCCACCACCTGGCGCAGCCGTCCCTGCCTCACCACGCCCATGCTCTTTGCGCTGGGCTTTGTCTCGCTCTTCATCGCCGGCGGCCTTTCGGGCCCTATCCTCGCGCAGCCCATCCTCGACGAATACCTCCACAACACGTTTTTCGTCGTCGCCCACTTTCATCTCATCATGGCGATGGCCGGCGCCTTCGGCCTTTTCTGCGGCCTGTACTACTGGGCCCCGCTTATCTTCGGTCGCCGCCTGGACGAAACGCTCGGCAAAATCCATTTCTGGGGCACGCTCTTCTTCGCCTACAACACCTTTCTCCCCATGCACCTCACGGGCCTCGCGTCGGAGCCGCGCCACTACGCCCAACTGCAAGGTATCGCTCCACCCGCCAATGCCCTGTTGCTGGCCACGATGCCGCTGCAGCGACACATCACCACGTCGGCCCTGCTGTTGGCAGCCTTCCAACTCCCCTTCCTGCTCAACCTCCTTCAACTGCTGCGCAAACCGCAAGACACCACGCCCAATCCGTGGCAGGCCACCACGCTGGAGTGGGCGCCAACCAGCACCGCCCTGCCGGCTCCCCAGGCCGGCGCCGTCGTCGCCCATCGCATGCCCTGCGTCTACAGCCTGCATGACGATACGTTCTCACCCCAATGGGAACCCGACTCCATTCCCGAGCACCCCGTGCCGCCGCCCCGCTAGATCATGGCCGACACCTTGTTTCGAGAGAACACAGCCCGCGCCACAGTCCGTCAGGACACACGTACAACACGCTATAGTGGTCAGCACCTCACTTCCCTCTGCCTGGAGATCTGCGTCCCGTGTTTTGCAAGCTGCAACGCATCCCGGTAGCCCTCGGCGCCTTTCTCCTAAGTGCTGCGGGTGCGTCCGCGTGGTCACAGAGCCCGCAAAGTCCGGCAAACACCATCACCGTTGCCACCCGGCTGATCTACGTCGACGTCGTCGTCCGCGACAGTAGCGGCCATCCCGTCCCCGGGCTCACCAAGGCTGACTTCGCGGTGAAGGAGGACGGCAAGCCGCAGCCCATCGCCTTCTTTGATGACGGCGCCCGCCCGCCAACATCGCCCACTGCCGCCCCAACGCCGGCGTCCCCCACAAGCCCCACACCGGGCACAACCACCTTCAGCAACACCGCTCCATCTAGCTCACCGGATCGCGCCGCCAACCTGATCCTCCTCGACCTGCTGAACACCCCGCAGCAAGACCAGCTGTACGCGCCACGACAGCTGCTCAAGTTCCTGAAAACAGTGCAACCGGGGCACCAGATGGCGCTCTTTCTCCTGACGGACCGCCTGGAGATGCTCCAAGGACTGACCGGCAGCTCGGACCAGCTTCTCAGCGCCGCACAACAGCTCAAACCGCAGGACAGCCACCTGACGAGATCTGAATCAGAGCACATGCAGATCGTCGACAACATCACCAATCTCATGCGCGCCGCGGGCCATGATCCGGGTGGGATGACCGGGCGCATGATGACCGATCTCGACAACGAGGACGCCGACACGCTCGACCGCCGTGTACGCATCACCGCCACGGCTTTTGCGCAGCTTGCCGCCGCGGCCTCCGGCTACCCCGGCCGCAAAAACCTGCTGTGGCTTGCAGAGAACTTCCCGATCGGCCTCACCGCCCAACTGCAGCTGGACCGCTCTCCGCTTGTCAGCGACGCCCTGGGCACCACGGGCCTGCTCGCTAACCTCGGCATCGCCGTCTACCCGATCAGTCTCGCCGGCCTGCAAACCACGGGCATTGACGCCTCAGTGGGCGGCGCCGGAGCCACCTCTCTGATGACCGGCGCCGGTGCCACCCTGCAACAACAATTCAACGCCCGCAACAGCCTCTACGCCAGCATGAATGACCTGGCCCGCGACACCGGCGGCCAAGCCTTCCATGGCACCAACGACATCGCCGGTGCCCTCACCCGCGTGGTCGACGACGGCAGTCACTACTACACCCTCGCGTACCGCTCGCCCGCCACCAAGCAGGATGGGGCCGATCACCACATCGCGGTGGCCCTGGACAAAACCGGCTATCAGCTCAGCTATCGCCGCAGCTACACGGCCCTGCCGGAAGCTCAAGGCACCAAAGGCGTCGACGTGGAGCTCAACGCCTCTCTCCAGCCCGAGATGCTGGACTCAAGTGAGCTGCGTCTTTCGGCCGCGTTGCACGCCGCACCGGATCGCCCCACCGTTGCCGTCGACACCAACCTGAACGCCGCCGACCTCACCTACACCACCGACGCCACCGGCCACCGCCACACGCAGCTGTTGGTCACGCTCGTCGCGTTTTCCGCCACGAACGCACCCAAGCCCGTTGCCGAAACGACTGGCGTCCTCAACCTCGATCTCGACCCTACCCAATACAACGGCCTGCTGCAGAAAGGCCTGCAGTTCCGGGAAGAGATCGCCTTGAAGCCCGGCGACTACTCGCTCCGCCTCGGCGTGGCAGAAACCCCCACGCATCGCATCGGTACCCTGGCCATGCCGGTCACAACCGCGAACGCCCCGCCGCAGGTCACAAGATAATCTCGCCGCCAATCCGCAAAAAAGTTAGGACACGCTCGAACCCGATCTACCTAAATTCTCAGAGTGAGCCAACCTAGACGGATGTGTTGGCGATGATCAGGACCCCATTATCTTCGGCGCTCTCACGGACATACATCGCTACGCCACAAAGCCACGAGTTCAGTTGCTCTGCGGAGCTAGCTGCCTGCAACGTAGCGATGTCGAACAGGGGCACGTAGAAGGCCTCCTGCTGGAAACGGGCCTCGGTGATCTGAGGACGGTAGAGCTGGCGCGCACGAGCCGCAATCTCCGCAAAAGACAGATCAGAAAAAAGCTCGACGGTGGCCCCGAAGCCCCGCATGGTGGCCGACGCTGCCCCTGCCTGGGGTGGCGCTCCCGCAAGGTGCAGTATGCGATGGTTGGGCATCTCAGGCTCTGCGCCCTGCATGGCCGCAGCCGCTGCGTCCATCAGGGCCGCTTCGGTCCATCCCTTGGGACCTTCCCGGTTCGGCCACACGCCCATGCCAAACTCAGGTTGCCACTGCCGAACGTTCTGGCTTAGCACGTCACTGCCGCTCCGAGGACCCAACTTCCAGAGCTGGAGCAGAACGTGGTGTTGCGGCGGTGGCGCAGCAACGATGGCGGCAATGGTTTCAAGCACGTCCTTCTGCAACGCAACCCGCTCGTCGGGCGGCAACGGAAACGCAGGCACGGGAACCAACGCCGCCACCCATGGTGATGGGAGAGGAATCACCCTCGCTTTATGGCTCATCGCTCTCCCTTGTGCCCAACAGGGGGTCCGGGTAGAGGACACCATCGTCCCTCATGGAGCGCATCACGTCGTGAAGAATCGTCTGGTGGGTCTCACTCACGAAAGCCAGCAGTAAGCCTTTGTTGGCACGACTCTCGCGAAAGTACACGTCAAAGACTTCGAACCACTTCACTCGTGTCTCGGCTTCGGCGGCGAAGAAGTGTTCGCTGTTGAGCAGCGGAAGAACGAAGGGGATGCCGGGATACTCCGGCCGCTCTTCCAGGCCTTGCCCGAAGAGCTCCTTGCTCGCGCCCAGAAAGCGATCGCGCCGCGCATACGTACCAGCAACCAAGGCGTTCACGTCGATGCGCTGGAAGACAGGCATGGCTGCCCGAAGCTTGGGCGTGATCAGGATGGTTGGCGCCGCTGTGTTTGGGTCGGGGGAAAGGAAGATTGTTAGCAGGCCACCATGACCGGAAAGTAGGCTTCGATACTTTTCCGGCTCCTTGCTGAGGAACCAGATCAGGTAATTTGCGAACCAGCTTTGGGTGTCGGCGGGCTCGCCCTTCTCCTGCGCCTCCTTCAGCTCACCCGCCGTCGGTGCCTCGGCCAAAGGTGCATCCCCGTTTCTGCCCCAACCTGTAACCTTCGCGTGGGTCAGATCCTTGAGGAAGACATTCCCGAGCTCCTCAGTAATCTCGGAGTATTGGAAGAAGGTTTCGCAGCGAAGGCCGGCTGCTGCCTGCAGAGCGTCTCCCAGGCGCCGCAGGAACTCCACCACCCAGGCGCGCTCTTCGGCGCGGACGGGGAAGCCCGAGACGGGAAGCCAGTACAAAAAGCAGTCCTCGAGCACATGAGCGCGAACCCAGGGAGAAGCCTCGTTCTCGTCTTCCAGCCTTCGTCGGCGCGGTCCTCCAATGACACGTTCTTGCACGAAACTCGAACTCTCCCTTGCTGATCAGAAAAATTGCGGAACTGCCTCGACTTACCGGAAGGGTGTCCCCGTACCGATATCAATGAGAACGTCCCCACGGAGAAGCACGTCCGCCTCGATGCCCATCCGAACAATGAGGGGAGACTCCTTTTCGTGATGCAGCTTCATTTCCTGGTGGAACAATGCGCCTTCCGCTGTATCGAGACCCGCTTCGACATTTGCTCCGAACGCTTCAACCTGAACGGCGTGTACATCCAATCCAAAGCCCATCAAATCCATCTTCGTGAAGCTAAAGCCACGCTCAAAGGACTTCCACTCGAACTCTTCGGGGGCCGTCACTTCATGGGTACCAACATAATTCTCCTCGCTGGTCCCGAGCACGATGATCGTGCGTATTTGGTTAACGCGGATGTCCTCATTCCCCTTCACCGCGTGCAGGTAATCCGCCAGGTATATGTGCTTCACATCCTCGGTGATCGTTTCAGTCTGCTGCTGTAAGACGACCAGAATATCGTTGGCATCGATGAACGCGCGACGATCGCCTGTGTAGTGCGAGATCACATTGCCCTTGACGTAATTCTGCACATTGCCGTCTTGCATGGCAGCCATGGCCGCTGTCGAGGGAACCGCCGCTGCATTTAGCGTCTTAAACCCAGAATCACTGCCGTCGTTCTTGTACCCGTTGTTGAATGTGACCGTCTTAACTGTTTTGTTAAAAACTTTCAGAAGTTCTTGACCGATCCCATTGCTTGAACCCGACTCTTCTGCCATTCCGATCCTCCTGGTTGGAAGTCAACAAGTTATCGCAGGCGATGTACGAGCGACTCGTAGTCCTCGGATGTTCCATGCTGAAGCGTTCCGTGAAATTGATAGCCGGTAGTGTCACTTCGCTGTACCTCAAGAACACCGTTGTTGAGGCTACCCTTGACGTATCCCGAAACGTTATCGGATGTGTCGAATTTGTTCCAGGTATTCCCATCCGAGTTGATCTCAGCCCGATAGGTGCTGGCCGCTCCGTCTGCTTGTAAACCAAGGCGAGAGATCGTAATGGCGCGTTCCCCTGGTTCACCTTGAATTTTTAGCTTGCCCGGTCCGCCGAATTCCCTCAGCACAGAATCAGTGACGCCCAGCTTCAGGTAAATGGCCGCCTTCTTGTTCACCGAACTATGGACGTAGGTGTGTGGATCACGAACCTCGGAAATGTCAAGCGTTCCGACCCACTCACCAGCGACCCCACTCGGCGCCCCCTGCGCGCGAGACGAGAGGAGGCTGGCTTTCAAGTGTGGGTTCATGGACAGGGTCACCACGATGACCAACGCGACGATGCAGAGAACGGCAACCAGAGGGGAAACATACACAATCGTTCTCTTTCCCTGATAGTACGGATCCCAGGACATGCGCTACCCCAAGTCCTTAGAAAATTGTGATTCGATGTGAACACGGCTGTTCGGCGCCTTCAGAGTTATGTCCCGTGCCTTCGACCCAAGCGTGGTGTTGGGACGCCCGATTTGCTCTGTCGTCTTCACGCTGTTGTTGTGCGGCGTTGCCAAAACAATGGTCTGCACGCCCGCCTTGTCCGACAGGTGCATACGGTTGCTACTCTTGGCCAGAAAGCGCTTCACGTCGTTGCTGGCAGCAGCATAGGCCTCGTGCTTTGCGCTTGGACTCATCTCTTGTACAAGAGCCTTGTAATCTGCGTCGGAACCTTTCCTCAACGATCCGGACATCTCGTAACCGAGATCGGAGTCCCGTACAAGGGTCAGAGTTCCAGGTTGAAAGGTTCCGTGAAAGCCACCGGAGATAAGGTCAGTTGAGGATTCTTGGTAGGGCTGGATCCAAAGACCTGCTCTGAATTTCTGAAGGGTTTGGCCATCCGGAACAGTGTCCGGCGAAAGATCCTTGAGCTTGATACTTTGTGCGGCCTCACCCGCCACGGTGATCTCTCCATCACCACCATACTTTTGCAGAAAGGAGTCGGTAACGCCGAGTTTGAATCGAACGACGGCCTCCCTTTGCATGTCGCGAGCCCATGGATCACGAATCCCATGGATATCTACATGACCAACCCACTCCCCTCGAAGGCTCACCGCAGGAGCGGGCGTCATATGAGTCAACCAACCCCGGAGAAACGGGTAAATCGCAACAACAAACAACGCGACGACGCAAAGAACGGCAACCAGAGGCGAAACATACACGATCGTTCTCTTTCCCTGATAATACGGATCCCAAGACATGCATTACCCCACATCCTTGGAATAGAACTGTGATTCGATGTGAACACGGCCGTTGGGCGCCTTCAGGATGATGTCTCCTGTCTTCGACTCAATCGTGATGTTGGTACGCCCGGTCTGCTCCGACTGCTCTGTCATCTTCAGGATGTTGTTATGCGGCGTTGCCAGGACGATGGTCTCCACGCCCGTCTTGTCCGACATCTGCATACGATTGCCACTCTTCGTCATGAAGCGCTTTACATCGTTGCTGGCGATATCATCGCCACGCAAAACGGCGCGGGGTGCGGTGTGCACACCGTTCCAAAGCGAGCCCAGAATCACCGGCCGTTCCGGGTCTCCGTCCTCAAAAGCCACGGCCACCTCGTCACCAATCTCGGGCATGAACATGAAGCCACGATCCGGGCCGGCATGCGGACTGGTTGCCCGCGCCCAGTGGGTGGAGCCGTCCTCCTGCCAAAAGAACTGCACCTGGATGCGGCCCATCATCTTGGGATCGTTGTGTGCCGTAACACGCGCGGGGACGATGCCGTTCCAGACACGCGCCGGCGGAGCCGTAGGGTTGCGATAAGCCGTCCAAGGCGTACAGGTGAACTCGTTGGTGTAGCCCTGCGGCGTCCAGCGATGGACCACACGCGTCAGGCCGTAGGTTCCTTTCGCATCCAGCACGCCATCGAGCACCACCGTGTTGCCCGCCATCAAATCCTGCTTGCGAGACGAGCCCATACCGAGCACTGCGCTTCCCAGCGCGCGTTCGCTCTCCGCTTCAAGCTGCTCGCTGTAGTTGTCGAGCGTCATCGCACGTGCGCGCTGCGGTTCAAATCCCGGCGGCAGTTGTGCCGATGCCCTCTGGACAGCGCCGGTCAGCCGTGCGGCGGCGTCATAGAACTGCGGCGCCTTGGATACCTGCTGGAAGGTGTTGGACTGCATCACGTGGTGGTCGTAATGAGATCCGGAGAAAGACGGATTGACCCGCTGCCCACGCAGCCGGAAGCTGATCAAGCCCTGTTCCTCGCGCCAGCTTAACGTGGTGCCCGCTTGAAAGCTGCTGAAGATCTCCAGCCCTTCCCGGCTGGGCCGCATCCACGCGCCATAGTCGTCCGCGAGGCGATGCAGAAACGAAAAGTCCGTCTCGCCGTACTGAACGTAGTTCAGGGCCTTGCTGCCTGAAGCATGAACACTGATTGCGAGGCCGTGGCGGCCGGCGATGGTGCTTGCCACCGAGGAGAGCGTCTGTTCCGTGTAGTACTGCTTGTGAGCGGTAACATCCATGCCATAGCTGTTGCTAACAGCCGAAAGCGTCGCCGTGTAACTGCCCCACGCCTCGTACTCAAGCTCCACATCATGAATGGTGCCGAAGAACTGGGTGGCCTCAATGCCATTCTCGTCCGTCGTCTTCACTTCGACCGCCTGGCCAAGCAGGTCTTCCACCGGGATTCGCTGATCCTCCGTGTTGCGGCAGACCACGCGACACCACCAGTGCGTGTTCAAGTCCTGAGTGACCTCGACCGAAGACAGCAGGGCGTTGCCAATCGTGCCGTCGCCGATCTGGATAAATGGAAGAGCCACGTAAACCCCCGCGAGTCGGCCCGGCTGGTGCGGCCCCGATATTGGGAGCATACGCCCCATCATGTGAGGCGAACAATCGACTTAAGCTACTTTTCACAGCGAGCGCTTGCGTTCCAATCCTTTGACTTCTGATCTTTGCCGCAACGCTGAGCTCTCGAAGTTCTACCGCATCTCCTCGGTTCGGGGATATCGCGCCGTCACCACCGTGGAAATGCCACCCCGTGGCCGGAAGTCGCCTTTTACCTCAGCCCATACCGGATCGGTCGCCTTCACCAAGTCGTTGAGTACCTGGTTGGCGATATTCTCCTGGAAAATACCCAGATTGCGGTAACAAAACAGATATTCCTTCAACGACTTCAGTTCCAAACACTTTTCCCGGGGCATGTACCGGATGGTCAGCACGCCGAAGTCGGGCAAACCGGTCTTCGGGCACACGCTGGTGAACTCCGGATCGTCGATCAGGATTTCGTAGGCGGCAAACTGGTTGCGCCATGTTTCAATTTCCGGGAACTCGAAGTCCAGACCCGCCTTCGCGTGATCCTCCGTGTAGCCCGTCGTGTATTTCGTCTCTTCCTGCACCATGCGTCTATTCTCTCCGAAAGGCCGAGGCATCCTGCCCGGGCCACATGCATCTCACGGCAGCGGAAAGCCCGGCCGCAGCCGGGCTCCGTGGTACTGCCTTACTTGTTTACCCTAGTTGCGCCGTCCTAGGGTGGGCCGATCGTCACTCGTGCCTGTCCCGGTGGTGCCGGTCGGATTGCTCGGGTTGTTCGAGTCCGCCGTGCGCCGTAGCGTTGGCTTGTTGCCATTCTTTTTGTCGTTCAGCCCGCGCTTGTTCTGGATGCGCGCCAGACGAGCCTTCACTTGGTCGAACTCCGAGGTCGTCACCATGTACTCCGGGCGTGCCGGCAGGATGGTGGCAATCTCGTTCTCCACGTTGTAAATGCGGTCCGGCGTCGCAGGATGATCACTGAACGCCCGCGAGATGGCACCGGGCTTGTGCTTTTCCAGCGCATCCAGCTTTTCGAAGATGCTCACCATACCCTGCGGGTCGTACCCGGCCTTGTACATGTACTGCACGCCCAGGTAGTCGGCTTCCGCCTCAAACTGCCGCGAGAACTGCAGGAACGTCAGCGGCACCGCCAGCTGCGACGCCTCGTAGATGCCGTACCCGGTCCAGGTCCCCTGCGTGAAAATCATCAGCGGAATCGACCCAATCTGCATGTAGTTCAGCCGCGTCATCTCGCGCGCCGCATGGTGTGCGGCCACGTGGGAGATCTCATGCGCCATCACGCCGGCAAGCTCATCCTCAGAGTCACACGCCAGAATCAGCCCGGAATTGACGTAAAAGAAGCCACCGGGGAGTGCCATCGCATTGATCTCGTCCGTGTCCAGCACCTTGATCGTGAACGGCACCTTGGCATCCGAGTTCCTCACAATGTTCTGCCCGACGCGGTTCACATACTCCACGATCACCGGGTCGGTTACCAGGTGGGAACTCTTCTCGATCTCCATCGAGTACTGCTTGCCGTTGGAGATCTCCCAGTTGGTCGAGAACCAGTTGCCCATACCACGGCCGCCGATGTTGCGCGTCCCTACCGCATTCACATCGTCCTCGCTACCGGACTTGATGTGTGGATTCAGGTCTTCACCCGGTGACGGAATGGCATCGGCCTTCGTCGTCCCCGAGGTATCCGCGGGCAGCGGCTTGCGCTTGCTGTCCGTCGGCTTGTCCTGTGGCTTGACGTCCGGCACCGGATCGCTCGACGCGGGCACGGGCGTTCCGGCCTGGGGGGTCGCTGCCGGCGACGTAGCTGTCGGCGTGGACGGCTGCTGCGCTACAAGCAAACCTGTAGGAACCAGCAACGTGGCTGCGATAAGCAGATGGCGCATAAAGGGGGACCTCCGGCAAGCGCACAGCTTCCCGTACCATCTTAGACGCGGAAGGCAACCTTTTGTTTCAGTTTGTTCGCCCGCTCTTCCCCTTGCGCCAAGGCGGCGTCGGCTGCGGCCTACCAGGTGTTGTATGACGTCCCATCCGTCGCTAGTCCCTGCGCTCCGGAGTGCACATCGTTGATCCCACCCTGGGTCTCGGTGATGCTCACCATCGCATCGCTTTGGCTTGTAATCCAGGTGTCCGCCTTGGTGGTCATGGGATCGACCGGAATCGATTTCAAGTATCCCGCCTGCACCAGGTCGTCCAGGCTCTGCGGCGCCTGTTCCTTGTCCACCGTGTAGCTGTCGATCGCCGAGCGCAGCGTGTGCAAATCGGACTTCAGCACCGCTTCGCGCGCACGCTTCACGGTGGCGACGAAGCTCGGAATGGCAATCGATGCAAGCAGGCCGATGATCGTCATGACGATGATCAGCTCGATGAGCGTAAAGCCGCTCTCGCTGCCTGCGCGCCCCTGCCCCGTCCGTCGTCCTTGCCGCCGCTCGCTCATCGCTTCCGTCCTGAAACCCTACAAACGTCCTGACACCCTACCAGGTGTTGTACTTTGTGCCGTCCAGCGCTGTGTCGGTGCTCTTGGAGTACACGTCAAACACATTCTGCCCGCCAAAGCTATCCGCATCCGGCTCGTCCTGGTTAGACCGCAAGCCCCATTCCTTCGACTTGGTCATCGGATCCTCCGGGATCGCGCGCAGGAAGCGCATGTGCTTGTCCTGGATGTCGACCCCGTCCACCAGCGTTTGCAGGTCGGGCGGGTAGCCGTTCGAGTCCGCCTTTACCTGGATACCGCCCAAATCCGCCGCATCCTTGTAGGCATCGATCGCCCGCCGCATCTCCCAGAGCTCCGCCCGCAACTCCCGCTCCTTACGCCGCTTCACCTCGAACCGCGCCACGGGCACAGCCGCCGAGGCGAGGATACCCAGGATCGTGACCACGATGATCAACTCGATCAACGTCAGGCCCGCTTCCGGCCCCCACACGGTCGCGCCCGTGTGCTGCCCTCCGCGCACCTGCCGTCCAATCTGACGCACCCTGATCACTGCCCACCCCTACTTCACGTGCACGACGCCCTGTGTGCCGATGGCCGGCAGCGTCGTTCCCTTGCTATCCTTGGCCCCGATTTTTACCAGGGACAGCGGCGAGTCGCCGGCGGCGTTGGCCTTGAAGGTCAGCGTGCAGACGACACCTGTGCCGTTGACACCCACAGTCTGCGGCGGCCGCGAGGCGGAGATGGTCACCGTACCATTGCCCTCGTCGCGATGCACCAGCGCGACTGCCTGCCCGTCGCGGCCCAGCATGTCGCCGGAGTCCACGTTCACCAGCGACAGGACGCGCGGATCGAACTTCATCTGCAGCGGCACCTCGAACAGGTCATGGGCATTGGCTGCCGTGACGGAGATCTGGAACGTGGACCCGACGGCCGGCTGGTACGAGGACGGCGAGACGCTGAAGCTGACCGGCGTCTGATTCGGCGCAGCCGGGATGTTGCTCACCGGAGCGCCGGCTGGCATGCCTGCCGGGCTGGTGCCAGGCTGCGCCGGACGATCCGCATTGCCGATAACACCCATCATGGAGTTCGCCGCGTTGGCAGCCGTGGTCGTCGGCATCGGAGTCGCTCCCCCAGCCGCAGCCTGCCGCGCCTGAACCTCTGCCGCGGTGGGCTGGCGCCGGATCAACTCCACCGAGGCGCTCGTCCCGGTATAGATCGGACGCGTGTTGTCCGCCGTTACCAGCGACTCGCGCACAATGTGCGGGATGAGCAGAAACACGATCTCATCGGACTGTTGCTCCTTCGATTGGCTTGAGAAGAAGTACTTCAGCAGCGGGATCTCACCCAGGCCCGGTGTGCCGCTGGTGGTGCGTGTGTCCTGCTTCTGCAACAAGCCCGCCAGGATCGAGGGCTCTCCGTCCTTCAGCTGGATCACCTGCTCCGCGGTACGCTGCGAGATGATGGGCTCGGTGACACCCGAGATCGTGACGTTGCCGTTTTGGGCAGAGATTTCCACCTTCAGCTTCAGCGACACCTCGCGATCGAAGTGCACTGTCGGGGTCAGGTCAATGTTGACGCCCACGTCGAGGTAGGTGAACTGGGTCTGCACGCCCAACGATGCCGTGGTGGACAGCGTTGAACTGTAAGACCCCGTGGCCACCGGGATCTTGGAGCCGATCTTCAATTGCGCACGCTGTCCGTCGGTGGCGCGGATGCGCGGGTTCTGCAGGATGCGCGTGTCGTTATCGGTGAGCAGTGCATTCACCGTTCCGCCTGTGACGGTGACCGCAAAGTTGGTGGCGTTCAGGTTGCCGAGCGTATTCAGCGTGAGGTTCGTGCTGGTCGTAGGCGTCGTGCCCGCGCCGGTGTTCGTGCCATTCCCCGTGCCGGTGCCGGTGCTCGCGGTCGAATTTGCATTCGAGGTCTGCGGCGTCAAGCCAAAGCTCTGCGGCAGCGTGATACCCAAATTGCGCAGCTTGTCGCGGCTCACTTCCAGTACCGCGACGTCCACAATCACCTCAGACCGCGTACGATCCAGGTCGTTGATCAGCTTCTCCGCCAGCACCAGTTGGTCCGGCGTTGCGCGCACCACAATCGCGTTCTGGCTGTTCACCAGGTACAGCTTGACTGTCGGGTCCAGCAGGTTGCGTAGGGCCACGAGAATCTCATTGGCATCGTTCTGCTGCGACACGTTGGTCAGGTAAAACGTCTGCACGGCCAGATCGTCCAGATCTGTCCGCTTATTGCGCGTGTTCTGCGCCACAAAGATGGTGTTCTGCGTGACCGGCTTCCAAAACGTCCCGCTCAGAGTCTCCAAAATCCGCAGCGCGTCGAAGAGCGGCACACTGGTCAGGTCCACGGGTATGCGCTTGGACGTGTACTCGGGATCGAAGATCACGTTGATGCCCGCAAGCTTCCCGATCGCCTGGTAAATGTTTTTGGAGTCTTCGACCATGTGCAGCGTGATCGGGTCATTCGATACCGGCTGCAACTCTACCGGTGCGGCCAGCGACGAGATCTCACTCTTCACGTCGTTCTGGTGCGGCATCTGCTCGTCCACACCAGGAATCAGCGTCTGCCCCGGAGGCACACTGTTCTGGATGGCGCCGACCTTGCCGGGGCTCATGGGCGCGGCCGGGGGACGCTCCGTGATCTGCAGCTCCTGCGCTGCGGCCTCATTGCCCGGGTCGATCTGCAGGGCCCGTGCAAACTCATTCACCGCCCCGGTGACATCGCCGGACTGCCGCAGCACCCGTCCGCGATCCACGTGGAGGTTAGCGGCCTGGTAGCGCAGCCGCTCATAGCGCTCGCGATACCGCAGGTCCTTGGGACTCTTCAGGTGCGCCTGGCGGTAATCCTCAAAGGCTGCGTCGTAGTCTTCCCGCGCTTCCGCCTGCTGCCCACGCTTGTTCCAGGCGCTGGGGGATTGCGCCTTGGCGGGCACATGGGACAAACCGAACAGCACCAAAAGAGCCACCCCAGCGCGAACGCCGCCCGTGCTCCAACCCAGCTTCACGCCTTGCGTTCCCGTTCCGTGCTGCGTCATGCCTCCGACCCGCTCCCGCTCCCTAAGGACATTCCGCCTACCCGTGGGCCGCACGCTCACCGGGCGGCGACCCTGGCGGGGCGCGCTGGTCTCTTGCCGTGCGCTATCAAACGACAGGTCGGGATACATTGATACTACCATTCCAGCCATTACGTCCGGGTCTCTTTTCGGGTTACTCTCGGCGGTCGCCGGCCTTGCTTCCTGCCTGCGCGAGGAAGACAGCAGAGACTCTGCAGCCTTGGACGAAGCGTATCGTTCATCGTTTCCCGAGCGCCAATCCTCGCCCTACAACTTCCGGTGCAGCGCCGGGCACTCTGCTAGCATCCATTACCGGAACCTGATCACCGGAACCCGCTCAAGAGGTTCGCTCCTGCAGAGCGCGCCCACACTGACGATGCCTCGCTCGCTCTCCAACCCGACCGTCCCCACCAGCACCAAGGCTGCCCCGGTGCGCGCGAAGGACCGCGACCCGGTCGCGATGGGATCCCGGGACGCAGCGTACAACCGTTCCGCGAGCTTTCACTACTTCCTCGAAGATCGCTTCGAGGCCGGCGTTGCCCTGCGTGGCACCGAGGTGAAGAGCATTCGCGAAGGCAAGGCCAACCTGAAAGACGCCTATGGCTTATTAAAAGATGGTGAAGCCTTTCTGCTGAACGCCCACATCGGGCATTTCTCGCACGGCAACGAGATGAACCACGACGAGATCCGCACC
>CAXTRU010000011.1:0-6758 GCA_964246665.1 uncultured Acidobacteriaceae bacterium | reverse complement strand
GGGCTACACCATCATCCCGACCCGCCTGTATTTCAAGAACGGCCGTGTGAAGTGCGAAATCGCGCTGGCCAAGGGCAAACAGGACTGGGACAAGCGCGACACTGAGCGCAAGCGCGAGGCCGACAAGGAAGCCAAGGCCGCCATTGCCCGTTCGCAGCGGCGTTAAACCGCAGCTACGACCCGCCACTCTGCCATAATCTCCCCATGGACCGCGACCAGGTCATCGCCATCCTCCGCTCCCACGAGGCCGAACTCCGCGCCGCCGGCGTGGAACACCTGCGCCTGTTTGGCTCGGTGGCACGTGGCGACCAGACGGCTGAGTCTGATATCGACATTTTGGTGGAGTTGGATAGTTCCGAGCGATGCAGTCTCTTCGTCTTAGGCGGCATCCAGGCTGACCTGAACGACTGGCTAGGACCCAAGGCGCATGTTTCACCGCGGAACGGGCTGAGACCGTCCATATTGGACCGCGCTCTGGCAGACGCCCTCGACGCGTTCTAAGTGGCGTACAGCCGAACAGCGAGTGTCTATAGGAGCAGGATGCGTTGGTCAGAGATATTGGCGCGGCTCAACCAGATCGGCATCGGACCGGTGAATGTCGGCTGGGCGCCCGTCGAGGCGGACAGCGTTCGTGTGAGGCGCATAATCCGGTATCTCGAAGACCGACGTATGCTCTTCAACGATTGCGCTCAAGAAGATCTTCGGTACTGTGTCATCTCTGCCGAGGAAATTAGGAAGAGGCTCACCACGGAACTCGAGCAGCTGCCTGACAACTCACCTCTCCTCTCTTACTTCAGGGCAATTCGTACTTCCGCGAGAATGTTCATGGATCGCTTCCCGGAGGCGACATACCCATCCTTCGAGTCGGATGACAGGTCTCTGCAGCAACTCGCTATGTCCATCTATCTTGGCCAGCTAAGATCAGAGATAGGTTTGCAGGTTGCCCTGATGGCCGCTCGCTGGCAAGTCGACGTGGAGAATGATTTGGCCAGAGTGCTCCCGCGCTTCGATTGACCTCTTTCCCGGTACCATAGCTCTTGTGACCAACAAGCTTCTTTTCCAGGACCCCGCCGGCCTCGCTGCCCCGCTGCTTGCCGTCTTCGCCGTGGACATCGCCACCGGCAAGGACGCACAGCCTTCCCCCGCGCTGCTTTCCACGTCCGACGCCATCGCGCGGACCGCCGCTCCATGGCTGACCTCCGGCGAGTTCAAGGCCTCCGCGGGCGAGACACTCTTGCTGCACGCGCCCGGCAACCTCAAGGCCGAGCGGCTGCTGATTGTCGGCCTTGGCAAGGTCGCCTCGCTCAACGCCCATGATGTCCGCAAAGGCGCGGGTGTTGCCGTGCGCCAGTGCAAGCCCCGCGGTCTGCATGAGCTCGCCTTCTGCTTCCCGGAAGACCACGCCCTGGCGGATGAGCACCTCGAGTCACTTCCCTGCGAACTCACCGCGCGTGCCCTGCTGGAAGGCGCCCTGATCGCCGACTTCGAGATCGACACCTACCGCTCCGACCGCAAAGATCTTTCCATCCACAGCCTGACCGTCGCCTTCACCGAGACCGACGCCAAGGCACGCGCCGACGCGCAGTCCGGCTTTGATCAGGGCATCATCTACGGCGAGTCGCAAAACTTTGCCCGCGCTCTGGTCAATGAGCCGGGCAACATTCTTACCCCCACCGAACTGGGCCGCCGCGCCGCCGCCATGGCCGCTGAAGTCGGCCTGGCTGCTGAGGTGCACTCCACCGACAAGCTCAAAGAGCTTGGCATGGGTGCCTTTCTCGGCGTTGCGCAGGGCTCTGCCGAGCCACCCGCGCTCATCGTCCTGCGCTACGAACCCGCGACGCCACCGCCTGCGAACACACCCGTCCTCGGCCTCGTCGGCAAAGGCATCACGTTCGACACCGGCGGCATCTCCATCAAGCCGGCCGAGAACATGGACAAGATGAAGTACGACATGCACGGCGCAGCCAGCATGCTCGGTGCCATGCGGGCTATCGCTTTGCTGAAGCCGAACGTCCGCGTCATATGCGTGTGCTGCTCTGCGGAAAACATGCCCAGCGGCACCGCGTACAAGCCCGGCGATGTGCTCAAGGCCATGTCCGGCAAGACCATCGAAATCCTGAACACCGACGCAGAAGGCCGGCTCGTACTCGCCGACGGTCTGCACTACGCGCAAACACTCGGCGCCACACGGCTTATCGATGCGGCCACCCTCACCGGTGCCATCGGCATTGCGCTCGGCCAGGTCACCGCCGGCCTCTTCTCCAACGATGACACCGCCGCGGAGCAGTTCCTCGCGCAACTGCCCACCACCGGCGAAAAGTTCTGGCGGCTGCCCGCCACCGACGACTACCGCGACCAGATTAAGAGCTCCATCGCCGATATCCAGAACACCGGCAACTCACGCTACGGCGGCGCAACCACGGCGGCCATGTTCTTGAAGGAGTTCGCCGGCGACACGCCCTGGATCCATCTCGACATCGCCGGCACCGCCTGGATCGACACCGACAAAGCCTGGCAATCCAAAGGTCCCAGTGGCATCGCCGTGCGCTCCATCACCGAGTGGGTGCGCAGCTACGCAAAGTAAATTACGAACGGCTAACGCTCGTGTATAAGGGAGCCACCCACTCCCTTATGCATTTCGTCCTGCGTTCGTTGCCGTTCTTGCTACTTCCGGGCCTGTTTCACCTCACCGCTGCTGCCCAACGGCCGCCTGAACGGTTGGCGCCGCTCAACCAGTTCACCGTGGGTGCCGAGTACAGCAACACTTCTTCGCACATCATCCTGGGTCAATCGTTCAATCGGCGCCTCGCGGGCCTGAGTCTCACATGGTCCAGGCGCGTCGGTCGGTTAAACGGCATTGCGTACACCTGGGAGATTGAGACGCGGCCAGTGGTTCTGCTACAGGATCCCGTCGATAGCGACACCATCACCATCTCGCTCCCGAACACCCCCACGCGACAATTCATCATCCCGATACAGCCTGTCCAAGGCACCTGCAGTGACTTCAGCACATCCGATATGTTCACTGTGATTTCGCCGGTAACGGGCCTGCCTGAGACCGGTACGCTCACCGAAGCGCGCACCTGCAGCACACGTTGGAGCTACGCCGGCGGCCTCAGCCCGGTAGGGCAGCGGCTCAACTTCTTTCCGCGCCATGCGTTGCAACCATACCTCCTTGCGAACGCCGGATTCCTCGTGTTCACCCATGACGAACCCGTGGACGACTCATCCGAGTTCAACTTCACCTTCACCTTTGGCGCAGGTCTCCAGCTCTTCCGTCAAAGCGGTGCAGCATGGTCCGTCGACTACCGTGTGCAACACCTATCCAACAAAAAGATCGGTGACAACAATCCTGGGGTCGATAGCCAGGTCTTCCGGATAAGCTACACCGTTCCCGAGCTGCATTTCCGGCGTCCGCATCACCCGCGCTAGCACCACAACGTTTCGATCTCCCTAGCAGGTGGGCGATCTCTCGGCGCTCCAGTAAGCTAGCGAGCGCGGGGCTTACATTGCATTTGGAACCGAGATGCCTAACCACCCCAACACCCGCACCAACTCCCGGCGCGCCACAGCGGCTGTCGCCAGCAGCAGCGCTCGCCGGTTCACATCGGTCTCCTTCAGGATGTTGTGCCGGTGGTAGAAGTTGTTGAACCCCTGCGCTAACTGGAAGGCATACTTTGCCAACACGGCAGGTTCGGCCGCCGCAATGGCCTGTTCCAACACCAGCGTCAGCCGCGACGCCGTTAGCCACAACTCCCAAATGTCGTCATCAGCGGCCAGCAGCGCAGAGAGATCCTCGTCGGCTACGGCCGCGAGCGCTGCCTCTTCAGTTACACCGGCTTTACGAAAAATGTTGGCTGCACGCACTGCCGCGTACTGCGCATACGGGCCCGTCTCCCCTTCGAAGCTCAGCGCATCGCGGAAGTCAAACGCAATCACTGTATTTCGCGTGAAGCGCAGCATGAAGAAGCGCAGCGCCCCCACACCGATGGCTTCAGCAATCTCCGCACGCTCTTCTTCCGGCAACTCGGGATGCCGCTTGTCCACTTCCTCGCGCGCCGCCGCGATCATGCGATCAATCAGATCATCGGCTTTGACCCCAAAGCCCTTGCGCCCGGACACCTCGATGTACGCGCGCCCCTTGTCCTCGTCCTTCAGCGTGTAGCCGAGCTCTTCGGCACAACGCGGCGTCAGCGCCACCATGGCGTAGTTCAGGTGCGTGTAGTGCTCGCTTTCAGCGACGAAACCCAACGCACGCAGAGCCTCTTTCACCTGCGCCTGCGGCTCATCCTGGCGCGAATCGATCACGTTGTACACCGCGCTGGCATGGCCAAAACTCGGGTGTGAATGTTCGCCGTCGATCGTAGAAATCCAGCAGGTGTGGTCGGGATATTCCCGGAACTTCGCATAGCCAAAGTCCAATCCCAGCAGGCCGAACTTCCACAGGTGGTACGCGATGTCTTTGCCCACATACGTCACGGTGCCGTTGGAGCGAATAATGATCTTCGCGTCCTCATCCACCTCACCGGGCTCAAGCGCCGGGGCAGCACTTCCAGTGCCCGTGTTCGACGCCCGCCGCATCACCCAGCAACCGGCATTCTTGCCCTCGGTCTCGTGGTACAGCACGCCCTTGTCGACCATCAGCTTGCGCGCTGCTTCCCAGAAGTGAAGGTGCAGGATCTCACTCTCACGCGGCAGAAAGTCATATTCAATGCCGAGCCGCTCCATTGTCTCCAAATGGCAACGCAGCACAGAGGTCGCAATCAACTCAGCGATTGCGGCCGTGTCATTGCCGCCAGCCTCAATCGCATGCAGCGTGTCGAACCGAATCTTCTTGCGTGCTGCTGCTTCGGCGGGATCGGCGTCGTACCACTGCGACACTTCCGCGTACATGTCCCAACACACGTAATCCAGCCGCTCGTTGCTTTCCAACGTCTCGGTCAGCCACTCACGCACACTCTCAAGCGACATGCCCTTCAGCACGGTGACGGCCACCACGATGTCCGCGACCTGCACGCCGGTGTTGTCGATGTAGTTCTGCACGCCCAACTCATAGCCGCGTTTCCATGTGGCTTGGTCGCCCACACCGCGCCGCAGCATACGGCCGAAGCTATCGCCCAGCACAGCATTGCGCAGATGGCCCACATGCGCTGCCTTGTTGGGATTGATGCTCGTGTGCTCCAGCAGCTGGAAACCTGCGCCACCAACCACCGCGTGTTCATCCGCCGCGATACGACGCGCCACAGCTCCGCGGTCCAGCTTGACGTTCAGGTACCCCGCCCCGGCAATCTCCACGGCAGCCACACCAGGCATCTCCGCGAGGGCAGCTTGCAGCTCCTGCGCAATCTGCCGCGGTGCACGCTTCAGCGGCCGCGCCAGTTGCAAAGCCACGGTCAGCGCCATCTCGCCAAGCTCAATGCGCGGCGGTAGCTCCACAGCAAACACCGGCAACTCCAAGTCATACCGCTCTTTGACCAGCTCCGCCAGGCGGGCCTGAAGCTGCCCTTGCAGGGTCTTGTACATCGGCTCGTTCCTCTTCTCTATCACCAGGCCAGCACGAAATTCCGGCCCTGGCGCCAGCTTACGGCAGCCTTGCCGGCAGCGTTTCCAACTCTTGCACCAGGGGCTTGCGCCGGGCGCGATGCAAGCGATGCGCCATGAACCACACACCACCCACCCCGGTGATCGCGACGATCAAGTACAGGTGCATCACCAGGCCAAACAAACCAGCCGACGCGGAACTTGCGCCGTGCCGTACCAGCGCATCACGGCACGCCAGTTCGAATGGCCCGATACCGCCCGGCGAGCTCGGGATCAGAAAGGACAAATTCGCTTCCGCTGCCGCTTGCCAAGGCCCCACACGATCGGAAACCAGGCCAATGCCTGACGCCAGCGAAACATAGATCATGCCCTCGCACGCCCACGCAATGAAGCTGTACACAATCAGCAGCAGCGTGCCAACAATGCCGATGCCGCTGATACAACCCAGCGCCAACATCACCCAGTGCTCCAGCTTGCGCAGCAACGGGCTTGTTGCCTGGTCAAAGAAGCGCTGCAACGGCGCTTGGAGCGCCTTTGCCCCGAAGATCATGATCATCAGCCCGGCCGTGGAAATAGCCATGCCGGTCTCGGCCACGGTGCGCAGATGCGGCGTAACGCCCCCGCCGAAGTGCATCGTGATGACGAACAAAACACCCAGGCTGAACACATCCAGCAGTTTTTCCAGGATCACGGTACTCAGCACCACAGAGGGCGTCGCGTTCACGTCATCGGCATAGGTGAAGATGCGCATCACGTCGCCGATGCGCAGCGGCAAAACGTTGTTGGCTGCAAGTGAGGTGATGAAGATGCGCGCGCAAGCCGATAATCTCGCGCCAACGCCACGCAGCATCGCATACGCGCGATAGCAGCGAGTGCCATAGCCAAGCACCGTAAACAGCACGACGCCGCCAAGCCAAAGGGGCGACACAATGTGCAGCTGATGAAACGCCGCCGGATCAAAGCCCCGCTTGCCATTGGACCCTACGCGCACATAGGTCCACCAAAGGAAAAATAGGCTGATGGCAAAGCCGGGTATCGTCTTCAGCCACTTGAGCCAGCCCTCATTCGGGGCCGTATTTGCAACCTGTTCCATGCGTTCGCCAGACGCCATCGCGGATGCGATTGAATCAAGCTCTCGCTTGGAGACGTCTTCCCATTGTAGCGTCCCGGCTCTCGGCAGTAGCCGCTATACCTAGCGAGACGGTTCGTCGTAGCCG
>CAXTRU010000010.1:14525-22948 GCA_964246665.1 uncultured Acidobacteriaceae bacterium | reverse complement strand
GTCACATGCGGATGCTTCTTCAGAGCATCCCGCAGCGTCCGCCGCAGCACCCCCATGCCCACCCCATGCACAACCCGAATCCGCGGCAGCCCCGCTAGAAATGCCTGCTCCACAAACCGGTCCACCTCCGCCTCAGCCTCATCCGCCGTGCGCCCAATCACGTTGATCTCGGAGGTCATATAGTCCGAGTCCACGCCACCCGCAACGGTCACGCCACCCCGCCGCCGGCTCAGCATCTCCGGCGTCGGCTCCTTTACCGGCGTCAGCTCCGCAATGTCACTCACCGGCACCCGTGTCTTCATCGTCCCAAAGCTCACTTCCAGCGTCTTCGCGTCGATGACCCGCGTCACCAGGCCCTCGCGGCCGCCCAGGCTGCGCAAGCGCACCAGGTCGCCCTTCTGCGGCTCACCCGCTCGCCGCTTCTTGGTTGCGGCCGCGGCTTGCGGCGTGGGCGTTCCATGCGTCTCTACCGTCGTCTGGAACTGCTCCGAAAACTCGCGCCGTAACCGCGCAATCCGCAGCGCCGAGTCCTTCGCAATCTTTTGCGCGATCGTCTTGTCATCGATTGCCTTGACTGTGTCCCGCAGCTGCCCCTCGAAGTCCTTAATCAGGTCGTTCAGTCGTCGCTCCAGCTCCCGTGTCCGCTGTTGCTGCTCCTTCCGGCCCTCCTGCTGCACAAACTCGCGCTCCCGCTCCAGCTTCCGCGCTGTTTCCGCGTTCTCCGAGCGCTCCTGGCCGGCCGCCGTCAGCTGGGCGTGCAATTCGTCCAGGAACCGCCCGATATCCACCTGCTGCGAGCTCATCTGCCCGCGCGCATTGCGCACAATCTCCGGGTCCATCCCCAGCCGCGCCGCAATGTTCAACCCCGCCGACGCCCCCGGCACCCCCAACCGCAGCTCGTATGTCGGCGAAAGCGTCGCCTCATCGAAGCCCACCGCCGCATTCAGCACGCCTTCATGCTTGGCCGCATACACCTTCAGCGCCGTAAGGTGGGTCGTCACAATGGACCAGCTCTCCAGCCGCAAAAAGTGCTCCGCCACCGCCACAGCCAGCGCCGCACCCTCTTCCGGGTCCGTCGCCGACCCCAACTCATCCAGCAACACCAAGCTCCGCGCATCCGCCCGCCGCGAAATCCGGTCCACATTCGTCACATGCGCCGAAAACGTAGACAAATTCGTTTCCAACGACTGCAAATCCCCGATATCCGCATACACCGCCGTAAACAGCGGCAGCCGCGCCCGCGCCGCCGGCACCGGCATCCCCGCCTGAGCCATCAACGCCAGCAACCCCGCCGTCTTCAGCGCCACCGTTTTTCCACCCGTGTTCGGCCCGGAAATAATCATCTGTCGCTTACCCACGGGCAGCGCAATCGTCAGCGGCACGATAGACGTATGCCCCAGGTCTCGATCTTGGGACTTGGGTTCATCCCGCAACCGCATCTCCAACAGCGGGTGCCGAGCCAGCAACAACTCCAGCCCAAGCTCCTCACTCGCCGCTCCATCGCTCAATGCTCGTTGCTCAACATCGACCGACCGAGCACCGTACGTGATCCCGAAACCCTCTCCCTCGTCAGCCAAAGAAGACGCAGCTTCTTCTCTCACAAACTCCGGCCGCACACACCGCAAATCCTCCGCAAACCGCGCCACCGCCGCATGCGCATCCGCCTGCGCCAGAATCTCCGCCCCCAACCGCAGCGCCTCAGCCTCCGCGCCCACCGCCCGCGTCATCTGCAGCAAAATCCGGTGAATTTCCGCCTGCTCCTCCTGCAACAACCGCGCCAGCTCGTTGTTGCTCTCGATCGTCTCCATAGGCTCCACAAACACCGTCTGCCCCGTCGAGCTCGACCCATGCACCACGCCCGGCACGCGCCGCTTCGCCTCCGCCATCACCGGGATCACAAAGCGGTCGCCCCGGATCGTGATCAGCGCATCCTGCACGGCATTATCCGCACTCAACCGGTCTAATGCCCGGCGCAAGGAAGCCTCAATCGCCTGGTGCTGCCGCCCCAGCGCCCGCCGGATCCGGTGCAGTTCCGGCGATGCTTCATCGCTCAGCGAACCATCCGGCTCGATCTTCCCCTGCAAACTCCGCAGCAGCGCCCCTAAATCATGCCCCATCAGCGGCGCCGACAGCGCCTCGATGCCCGGCCACGCCTCCTTCACCGCATCCGGCGGCGCCAGCACCGTCTGCCGCCACGCCTCCACGCGCTCCGCATGCGTCAGTACCCGCAGCAGCTCTTCCGCCTCCAGCGCCGCACCCGGAATCCTCGCCTTGGCCAGCGAGTCCTCCACGTCCATCACACCTTGGAACGAAAACATCTGCCCACTGACCAGCACCACTCGCATCTCCGCCGTGCGTCCCTGCTGCGTCTCAATCCAGCCCGCATCCGACGAAGGCTCCAACCCCCGCACCACGGCCTGCCCAAGCGCGCTCTGCGCCCGGCTCGCCACCCGCCCGCGCAACGCCTCCCACTGCAGCGCCGCCCCACCCCGCTCGCCTAGAACCGCCGGAATCTCTTGCCTGTGCATTCACTCCATTAGAGTCCAAAACAGCCCTACCCGAACCAAGCTCCGCCGCGCCACACGCTCCAACATAGCCTGCGTCAAAGCCTCTTCTGTTCTTGTTGTCGTTCCCGCACGGAACCTACTATCACCTCGCCCTTCGTTTCTCTTTCTTCGCGCAGCGCCCATGATCACGGACATCCCAGCCGCAGTTATGATCAAAAACACAGGCGTTTGCGGCCATTGACTGGAAATTTGCGTCCCTTCATAAACCACCTCCGATAATCGAAGAAAGGGACCCAGGTGCTTGCGCGAACAGCGCCCATCGTGCTCCGATGGGGTCGTATCGCGCTGCTATACTCAAGTTCTTCACAGGGTATGTGAAGGGTTTCCTCTCCTGAACCCAAGGAGCCTGAACGACCGGCACAGGGCCAGTGAGAGATGAACGAAGGCGTAGAATCAACCCCTTCCGGTGCGGGTTAGCCGCCCTGGAACATGCAGGAATGCACACCTATGGCGCAGGTATTTGACCGCAGTTCGAACGCGCTGATCCGCGCGAGCCTCGCGCTGACGGGTTTGATCGTCATTGTTTTGGGCGTGACGTTGAACGAGCTTCAGCGTTCGCCGTGGGTGACGCGGCAAGGGCAGCGACCGGATCAGCCGGTCCCGTTCAGCCATAAGCATCACGTCGAAGGCCTGGGCTTGCAGTGCCAGTACTGCCACACCTCGGTGGAACGAAGCGCCTATGCCGGCATTCCGCCGACCAAGACCTGCATCAACTGCCACTCGCAGATCTGGACTAACGCCCAGCTCCTGGAGCCGGTTCGTCAAAGCTGGGCCACCGGGCAGTCGATCCCCTGGATCCGCGTCCACGATTTGCCGGACTACGTGTACTTCAATCACTCGATCCATGTAAATAAAGGTCTCGGTTGCTCCAGCTGCCACGGCCGCGTCGACCTGATGCCGCTGATGTACATGGAGAACACCCTGCAGATGGAGTGGTGCCTCAACTGCCACCGCAACCCGGTCAAGAATCTCCGTCCTACCAGTGAGATCTACAACATGGCCTGGGCCGGCGCCTCCAAGGACCATCCGGTCTGGTGCGCGACCACGGGCAAGCCCGGTCCCACGGCTGTCGGCATCTCCTGCACCACCAAGGATCCGGGAGGCCATAACCCTGAGCTGGCCATGCTGCAGGCGCCCACCACGGGCCCGGGTACCGAAGGTGGTCTGAACGGCGCCCAGGCGCAGCCCGGCATGGGCAACCAGCGCTCTCCGCAACAAGAGGGCGGCCCGGGCATGACCCGTTCGCAGTCCGGCACCATGGGCGGCACGATTCCCGCGACAGGCTCCGGCGACACCTACTCGGATATCCCGGTCATTCGCATGCCGGCCAACTACACCAAGTTCACCAGCCAGGAAGCGCTGGGCACCTATCTCGTGCAGTACTACCACATCCGTTCGGCAAACGAGCTCTCGAGCTGCGAAACATGCCATCGGTAAACAGGACACACTTCGAACCCAGGCAGGCGATGGATACAGCAAACACCATGGAAGGCGCGGCGGCGCAGGTCACTCAGGGCACCAGCCCGGCGCAGTTGGTCACGCGCATTACGCCGTCGGACAAAATCACGCTCGCCGAGGTGCGGGCCAAGCTCGCCGGCAAGACCGGCAAGCGTTTCTGGAAGAATCTGGACGAGCTGGCGGACACGCCGGCCTTTCAGGAGCTCATGCAAGAGGAGTTTCCACGCCAGGCTTCGGGTGGCGAATGGGTCAATTCCGTCTCGCGGCGCGGATTTATGAAGGTCATGGGCGCAAGCTTCGCGCTCGCCGGCCTAGCCGGCTGCACCAAGCAGCCGGATGAGCCGATCTACCCGTACATCAAGCAGCCCGAAGATCTCATCCTCGGCATCCCGATTTTTTTCGCCACCGCCCATCCGTTCCCCACTGGCGCTATTCCCGTGCTGGTCAAGTCGGACGCCTTCCATCCGATCAAGATCGAAGGCAACCCCGAGCACCCCGTCAGTCGGGGCAAGGCTGACGCTTATAGTCAGGCTTCCTTGCTGGATCTGTACGATCCGGACCGCTCCCAGCACGTACGGTATCGCGGGCAAAATGCGGAGTGGCCGTACTTCCAGGAGCAGTTTGCCGCCGGCGTTAACCAGCTGCCCGGGGGCCAAGGTCTCTACTTCCTGAGTGAAGCGAGCACGTCGCCGACCTTTGCCGCTCAGTGGAAGCAGATGCAAGCGAAGTACCCGCAGGCCAAGCTCATCACCTATGAGCCTGTCGGATCCGACACCACCGGTACCCAGTACAGGCTGGAAAACGCGGACGTCATCCTCTCGCTGGATGCTGACTTCCTCGGCGGCATCCACTTCCCGGGCTTCTTGCCCATGTCGTCGGCCTACGCCGCTCGCCATCGCTTTGAGTCCGGCAAGCCCATGAACCGGATGTACGTCGTTGAGACGATGCCCTCGGTCACCGGCTACAAGGCCGAGCACACGCTTCGTCTTAAGCCGAGTGAAGTGGATGCCTTCGCGACCGCGCTTGCCGGCGGCACCCCGGCCACCTTCAGCAACCCGGACGCGCAAAAGTTCCTCCAAGCCGTCCAGTCCGACCTCAAGAAGTCGGCCGGTCGCTGCGTCGTCGTCGCGGGCCCACAAAGCTCGCCCGCCTGCCAGGCCGCGGCCGCCCAACTCAATGCCTCGCTGGGCGCCAACGGCAAGACTGTTCTTTCCACAGCCTCGCTCCAGGCTGTCCCCGCCGAGCCCGGGACCGACATCAAGTCCCTTGTGGCCGACATGAACGCCGGGAAGGTCAAGTGGCTCGTCATGCTGGGCACCAACCCGCTCTACAGCGCCCCGGCTGACCTGAACTTCGGCGAAGCCTTCAACGCCGTGCCCAACACCGTCCATCTCGGCTCGCATGTGGATGAGACTGGCTTCTTCGCCACCTGGCACATCCCGAAGTCGCACTACCTGGAGAGCTGGACGGATTGCCGCGCCAGCGACGGCACCATCTCGATCGTGCAGCCCATGATCGCGCCGCTCTACCATAGCGTCACCGCGCATGACATCTTCCAAGCCTTGCTCGACCCCGCGCAGGGTGCCTATGATGTCGTCGCGACGACCGCCAAAACCTACATCAAGGGCGACTTCCAGACAGGTTGGCGCAAGGCGCTTCACGATGGTTGGGTCGAAGGCACAGCTCTCCCGGCGGGGGAACCGGTCGCCACGGCGCGGCCTGCCCAACCGATGGCGCCCAGCACCGGCGATCAGCTCGAGATTCGCTTCCATGCCGACCCGTCGCTGTACGACGGCCGCTACGCCAACAACGGCTGGTTGCAGGAACTGCCCAAGCAGATCACCAATCTTTCCTGGGACAACGCCGCTCTGGTCAGCTTGAACACCATGAGCAAGCTCGGCATCGAGGAGAACGAGGCCGTCGAGCTCACGGTGAACGGCCGCAAGCTCATCGTGCCTGTTCTCATGGTGCCCGGTCATCCGGATGGCGCCGTAACGGTCCATCTCGGCTTCGGCCGCCGGGCGGAGGTCGGTCGCGTCGGCGCCGGTGTGGGCTTCAACGCCTACCAGGTCCGCACCGCCGATGCGCCGCTCGCTGCCGGGGGCGCCACGCTCGCCAAGGGGCACGGTCAATATGACCTGTGTGTCACCAAGGTGCATAACATCGAGCACCGCGGCGCCTTTGCGCAGCATGATCTGGAGCACCCCGAGTTCGACAAGCAGGGAACCTACTCGCTTGCCGGCCACGAGGCGCTCGAACGCTCGATCATCCGCTACGCCACCGTCGAGGAAGCCACCAAAAACCCCAAGTTCGCTGAAGAAGGCGCCAGCGAAACCCTGGTCAATAAGGTGGGCTACAATCCGCAGGGCGAAACGCCCAAGCCGGACGAGAGCCTGTGGGCCGGCGCCTGGCGGTACGACCACCAGGACCCGTCGTCCAAGCAATTGCAAAACGCCTGGGGCATGTCGGTCGACATGAACTCCTGCATCGGTTGCAATGCCTGCGTCGTCGCCTGCTACGCCGAAAACAACATTGCCGTGGTCGGTCGTGAGCAGGTCAAGGTCGGCCGCATCATGCAGTGGATCCGGATTGACAGCTACTTTGAGGGCGACCTCCACGCCCCCAAGGCGCACTTCCAGCCCATGATGTGCCAGCACTGCGAAAGCGCCGGCTGCGAACAGGTTTGCCCGGTGGGTGCGACCGTTCACACGCCGGAAGGCCTGAACACCATGGTCTACAACCGCTGCGTCGGCACCCGGTACTGCTCTAACAACTGCGTGTACAAGGTGCGTCGCTTCAACTTCCTGCTCTACTCGGACTATGACACCGAGAGCCTGAAGTTCATGCGCAATCCTGACGTGACGGTCCGTTCGCGCGGCGTCATGGAAAAGTGCACCTACTGCGTGCAGCGCATCGAAGAAGCCAAGTTCACCGCGGACAAGGAAAACCGCGCCATCCGCGACGGCGATGTGATCACGGCCTGCCAGCAGACCTGCCCCACCGACGCCATCATCTTCGGTAACAAGAACGACCCTCACAGCCGCGTGGCCCAACGCAAGGCGGAAGAGCGTGATTACCAGGTGCTCGCCGACTTGAACTACCGTCCACGCACGACCTACACGGCCGGCGTCATCAACCCGAACCCGGAGCTTGCATAATGGCGACCCAGGGACCTATCCATCGTCCAACAGACTCGGAGATCATCGTTGACCCGATGATCGACCCGCGTACCGGTGAGTATGCCGTCATCGCGCCGGGCCACAACTTCCGAAGCGTCACCCAGAAGATCGCGGGCATCGTCCTCACGCCCAATACCCCCTGGGCATGGTTTGGCGGCTTCTTTGTCGCCTCCACCATCGCTACCCTGGTGGTCATCGCCCTCACGTGGCTGGTGCTCAAGGGCGTCGGCATCTGGGGCGTCACCATCCCGGGCGCCTGGGGCTTCGCCATCATCAACTTCGTCTGGTGGATCGGTATCGGTCACGCCGGCACGCTGATCTCTGCCATTCTGCTGTTGTTTAAGCAGACGTGGCGGAACTCGATCAACCGGTTCGCCGAGGCCATGACGATCTTTGCCGTCGTCTGCGCCGGCATGTTCCCGCTCATCCACATCGGCCGTCCATGGCTTGGGTATTGGCTCCTGCCTTACCCGAACACCATGAACGTCTGGCCGCAGTTCCGTTCGCCGCTGGCCTGGGACGTCTTTGCCGTGTCCACCTACGCGACCATCTCGGTGGTGTTTTGGTACATCGGTATGATCCCGGACTTCGGAACCCTGCGCGACCGCGCCAAGCTGCCGATCGCGAAGTACTGCTACGGCCTGCTGTCGCTCGGTTGGCGTGGCTCCACGCGCCACTGGATCCGGTATGAGTCGGCCTCACTGCTGCTCGCCGGCCTGTCGACGCCGCTGGTGCTTTCCGTGCACACCACCATCTCCTTCGACTTCGCGGTCGCGGCCATGGCCGGCTGGCACACCACCATTTTCCCGCCCTACTTCGTCGCCGGCGCCGTGTACTCCGGCTTCGCGATGGTGCTTACCCTCGCCATCCCCATTCGCAAGTGGTACCACCTGGAAGACCTGGTGACCCTGCGCCACCTCGACAACATGGCCAAGGTCATGCTGACGACGGGCTCTATCGTGGCGTATGGCTACGGCATGGAAGTCTTCATGAGCTGGTACTCCTGCTCGCACTGGGAGTTCTTCATGATGTGGAACCGTATGTTCGGCCCCATGGGCTGGGCGTACTGGATGCTGATCTTGACCAACATCGCCATTCCCCTGACGACGCTCTGGTCGCGTCGCCTGCGCGTCAGCCCGGGCTACCTCTTCTTCCTGAGCTTTGTCGTCAACATCGGTATGTGGTTTGAGCGCTTCGTCATCGTCGTAACTTCGCTCTA
>CAXTRU010000010.1:10612-14515 GCA_964246665.1 uncultured Acidobacteriaceae bacterium | reverse complement strand
GTCCAGCTGGGGCACCTACCGCGCCACCAAGTGGGACTACATGCTCTTCATCGGTACATGGGGCCTGTTTACCTGCCTGTTCCTGTTGTTCGCGCGCCTGGCTCCGATGATTCCCATGTCCGAAATTCGCATGATGCTGCCGCAAACCAAGGTGAGCCGCGGTGCGGAAAGCGCTGAGCAGAAGTCCCTCTCGCCGCAGGAGGCCCTGTAATGCCGCCAGTTGAAGGAGTGTATGGCCTTCTGGCCGAATTCAACACGCCCAGCGAGCTGGTGCACGCCACCGAACGGGCGCGCGTCCAAGGCTACCGCCGCATGGAGTGCTACACGCCATACCCCGTGGAGGAGGCAGCCGAAGCGCTGCACTTCCACAAGACCCGGGTGCCGCTGATGTGTCTGCTGGGCGGGTTGATGGGGTTGGCTACCGGTTGGTTGATGGAAACCTGGATCAATGTATGGGGGTACCCGCTGAACATCCGTGGCATGCCTCTGTACTCCTGGCCGGCGTTTGTCATTCCGGCGTATGAGTGGACCATTCTGTTTGCCGGCCTTTCGGCGGCGTTCGGCATGATTGCGCAAAACGGCTTGCCGCAGATCTACCATCCGCTGTTCAATGCCGCCAACTTCCGCAATGGCGCCACCACCGACAAATTCTTCCTGTGCCTTGAGGCACATGACCCCAAGTTCTCGTTAACGGAAACACGTTCGTTTCTGGAAAGCTTCTCGCCGATCTCGGTGGTGGAGGTGGGTCACTGATGCACGGCGCAATCACAACCAAGGTTCCCTTCAGGGCCACCGCTCGCCGCACGGCCATGCTGGCCTGCCTGAGCACAACGGCGCTTTTGGCCGCCGGCTGCCGGCAGGACATGCACAACCAACCCAAGTTCTACCCCCAGCGCGGTTCCTCGTTCTATGCCGACGGTCGCTCCGCGCGTCCGCAGGTGGAGAACACAGTAGCCCGCAACCAGCTGCATGAGAACACCTACTTCTACACCGGTGTGGTCGACGGCAAAGAGGCCGACGGCATGCCGGTACCGGTGACGCCGGAGCTGCTCGAGCGCGGGCAGGAGAAGTACAACGTCTTCTGCACACCCTGTCACTCGCGGGTCGGCAACGGTGCCGGCATGATCGTGCAGCGTGGCTACCGGCCCGCCGGCAACTTCCACACCGACCGGCTCCGCAATGCACCGCTGGGCCACCTCTACTCGGTGATCGCGAACGGCTACGGCGCAATGCCGGAGTACGGCACACAGCTCGCCGCGGAAGACCGCTGGGCCATCGTGGCGTACGTCCGTGCCCTGCAGCTCAGCCAGGACGCCAAGGCCAGCGACATCCCTTCGGGGCAGCACCCGCAGGACCTGCACGAGATCGCCAACCAGCAGGGCATGCCGCCCGGCTTTGCGGATCCGTGGGCGCTCCCCGCCACCGCGGTCTATGGCACCCCCAACAACCAGGACAACGGCATTCCGGGCCAATCCATCAATACGCCTCCGGCGGGCGCGATGGCGCATGGTTCAGGCATTGCGACCGAGAACTCCGGCACGCGCGACTCCGGCACCTCGGCGCAGCAGTATCGTATGCCGGATAGCTCCTGGGCATCGCAACAGCAGTCTGCGCCCAAGTAAGACGCCAGCGGCGAGAAACGGAACAAAGGCAAGAACACGATGGCAATGGAACACGGACATCACGACGAGCACCAACACCACGGGCCCAAAGCGCTGCCCGCGGTGTTGGCCGCGCCGGACTTTGTGACCGCCTGGCGGATGCGCGCGCTGATGATCGCGGCGGCCTTCGCCGTGATCTCGGTCTTCTTCGGCTTTACCGAACAGGGCCGCGCTCACCTGCTGCGCTCCTACCTGATGGGCTCCATGAGTGCGTTCAACTTCATGGGCGGCGCCCTGGCATTTCTTTTGGTGCAGTACCTGTCCGGCGGCAAATGGGGCCTCATCCTCCGGCGGCCGCTCGAGGCGATGACGCGGACATGGTGGTTCGTGGCGCTGCTGTTTCTCCCCGTGCTGCTGCTGATGAAGAAGCTATATCTGTGGGCCGTGTATACCACTCCGGATCAGACCCTGGCCGCCCTCAACCAGGGCCTGATCGACAAGGAACAGCAGGTCTGCATCAACCTGAAGCACACGATGCTGAGCCCGACGAGCGCGGTCGTGCAGTACATCCTCGTCTTCGGCTTTCTGGGCGTGGTGATCACCTTGCTCAATAAGTGGTCGATGAGTCGGGAAGCCGATCCGGGTGCCGGCACCATGCGCAGCTACGATCGTTGGCGCATTGTCTTCGAGAACCTGTCCGGTCCTTCCATTCTGCTGTACGTTATTCTGCTTACCGACTTCGTGATCGTGTTCATCAAGTCGCTTGATGTGACCTGGTACTCGTCCATCTACGGCCTGCAGTTCCTCGTGGCCCAGGGCTACCCGGTCCTCGCGCTCGGCATGCTGACGCTGCTGCAGCTCTCGCGGTATGAGCCGATGAAGACCAAGATTCGCCTCACCGAGCAGCACGATCTCGGCAAGCTGGCCTTTGCCTTTGTGATGTTGAACATCTACTTCACTTTCGCCGAGTTCCTGATCATCTACTCCGGCAACCTGCCTGATGAAATCCCCTGGTACCTTCACCGCATCCGTGGCGGCTGGTGGGTCATCTGCTCGATGGATGCGATCTGCCACTGGGTTATTCCGTTCTGCCTGCTGCTGTCGCGTGAGTTCAAGCGTTCGCGCACCCGGATGTTTTGGCTCTGCATCTTTATGCTGTTTGCCCGCCTGCTGGACATGTTCTGGCTGGTGGAGCCGAACTTTAAGGACGCTGCCGGCAACCTCCACATCGCCGGGAACCTCAGCATCCTCTCCTATATCACCGTGCCGGTCGCGATCCTGGCGCTGTGGGCCTTCTTCTACCTGACCGAGCTTGGCCGCCGGCCGCTCATCACTGTCAACGATCCGCACACCGCGGAGGTTTTGGAGCCCGAACATGCACACTAACTCACGAGAAGGCGACGACGCTGGACGTCCTGACGGACAGAGCCCGATTCCGTCGCGCAACCGCAATCATGAAAATCCCGGGTTTGAGGTGCAGGACGTCAACGTCGGTGGCGTGATTACGTTCCTGGCCGGCTTGTGCGGGTTCCTGCTGATCTTCTTTGTGTTTTGCTTTGTGATGGGGAAAACCATCAATACAGGCCTCCTGAAGGAGGACGGTCCCGCGGACAAGTGGCACGGCGGCATGCCCGGCCACGAGGGTGAGTTCGCGCGGAAACGTGAGGATCTCGCCTCCAATGCCACGTTGGAGCAGCGCGAGTTCGCCAGCATGACGCAGAAGTTCCCCACACCGCGGTTGCAGACCGACGACGGCAACCAGGACATCGCCGACATGCACGCCCGGGAAGATCTGCTGCTGGAGAACTACAGCACCGGGAGCGACCTCCCGGCTGGGGCAGTGCGCATTCCGATTGAGCGCGCGATGGAGCTCATCGTGCAGCGCGGCCTGGCGCAGCCCGCTGGCGGCGTCAAGATCACCGGGACGGAGATGGCGGGTGACCAGCGCAACACGGTTGGAAGTCCCCTAACCAACGGGTTTGCGCGTACCGGCTACGAGCTCGACCAGATGGCGGCCCGTGAGCAGCGTTTGGAGTTCAGTCAGGCTGAAGCAAAGCGGTAGAACTTCCGGGCCAGCAACGGCGATGGGCGGATATCGTGCCCGGCCTCCCGAGAGGGAAGGTGGAAGCCCTAAACTATAGAGGATGATGAACCCAAGCGGCACAATACGGAAAGGCGAACCGGCCCCAGCCAATGGCACGCAGGTCCTGCGAAGGCTCTTCGCCGGGTTGTTCGTGCTGTGTGCCTTGGCCTCCCCTTGCCTCGGCCAGGTCTCCGGGTACGGCGACAAGGTACAAGGCGA
>CAXTRU010000010.1:0-10555 GCA_964246665.1 uncultured Acidobacteriaceae bacterium | reverse complement strand
GTCTCGCAGCACCTCAACGCCCAATTGCCCCTGGCGGCGCCCTTCACTGACGAGACGGGCCAGAACGTCACCCTGGGTAATTACTTCGACGGTAAGCGTCCCGCCGTGCTGGCGCTGGTGTACTACAACTGCCCCATGCTGTGCTCTGAGGAGATGGACGGGCTGACCAGCGCGCTGGAGATGGTGCACCTCCAACCTGGGAAGGACTTCCAGATCATTGTCGTCTCCATCGACCCGACAGAAGGGCCGCAGCTCGCGGCAAAGAATAAAGCCTTCTATGTGAAGCGCTACGGGCATCCGGAGACGGCTGCCGGTTGGCACTTCCTCACCGGGCCGAAGACCTCGATCGATCCGTTGACGAGCGCCGTCGGTTTCGGGTACGTCAAGGTGCCTGGACCGGATGGACGCTTGACCCAGTTCGCACACGCCAGCTCCATTGAGCTTCTGACGCCGCAGGGCCGCATCGCGCAGTACTATTTGGGCGTCGAATACTCCCCCAAGGACATCCTCCTCGGGTTGATCGACGCTTCCGGCAACAAGATTGGCTCGCCGGTTGCGAACATTCTCACCTACTGCTACCACTATGATCCGCAAACGAATCGACATTCGCTGATCGTGGCTCGCGTGGTACAGATCGCAGGGATGCTCACGCTCTTGGCCCTGGGCGCTTTTATGTTTGTCATGTTCCGGCAGGACCTGCAGTCCGGCCGCCAGCAAGTTGTCTCTCACGGGCGCGATGCGCGCCGGACGGCGTAAGGAATCACATGGGTATCAGTCCAGTTCTCTGGCAATTCTTAGTCAAGTGGTTGCATCACTCGGCGCTCTTCCCAGCCGAAGCGTCCACCATCGCGCCATACACAGACGCGTTGTACTTCTTCCTGCTCGCGATGACGGTGTTCGGTGTTGCGCTTGTCGTCGCCCTGGTCTTTGGCTTCGCCGTTCGCTATCGCCGGGAGCGCAATCCGGTGCCGACCCAGGTCGAAGGCTCCACGTTGCTTGAAGCCACCTGGACCATCATCCCGCTGGGCGTGTTCCTTGTCGTCTTTGTTTGGGGCGCGCTGCTGTACTTCCGCATCTACAACCCGCCGGTCAATGCGATGAACGTCTACATCATTGGCAAGCAGTGGATGTGGAAGGCGGAGCACCCGGGTGGCCAGCACGAGATCAATGCGCTGCACGTCCCCACGGGGCGGCCGGTGCAGTTGACCATGATCTCGCAGGATGTCTTTCATAGCTTCTCCATCCCGGACTTCCGCGTGAAGCGCGAGGTCATCCCGGGCCGCTATTCGACGGTATGGTTTCAAGCCACAGATCCAGGTACGTATCACCTGTTCTGCACCCAGTACTGCGGCACCCTGCACTCAGGCATGATCGGCGAAATCACGGTGCAGAAGCCGGAAGATTATGAGCGCTGGCTGAAGCAGTCCACCAGCGGCATGAGCATGGCCCAGAACGGGGAACGCCTCTTCGCCAGCCTGGGCTGCAATGCGTGCCATAACGGGACAGCCGCCGCGCGTGGGCCGAATCTGTACGGCATCTACGGTTCCCGGCTGAATATGGCAGATGGCAGCCAAGTATTGGCGAATGATGCCTACCTTCGGGAGTCCATCCTGAACCCTTCGCAGCACGTGCCTGCTGGCTTCGCCCCGATCATGCCCACATACCAAGGGCAGATCAGCGAAGATGGTTTGTTGTCGCTGATCGAGTACATCAAGAACATGCAATCCAATTACCGGGTCCAGCAGACGCTGGTGACCTCGGATAGCAACCAAGTCGCACCGTCGTCCCCCGCGGTGCCTACCAACACGGAACGGTGAAGCCATGAGCAGCGCCTCGACGATCGTCTCGCTTCCTGACCAGACCACGGCCAGGCTCCCCAAGCGCAACTACCTGAACAACGAGCACGGCCTGTTGAGCTGGTTGCTGACCGCTGACCACAAGCGGATCGCGATGCTGTACCTGATCTCGATCACGTTCTTTTTCTTCATCGGCGGCGCATTCGCAGGCTTAATCCGCCTCGAGCTGCTGACGCCGCAGCCGGATCTGGTCGCCTCGGACACGTATAACAAGTTCTTCACCATGCACGGCATCGTGATGATCTTCCTGTTCCTCGTGCCCTCGGTCCCGGCGACGCTGGGCAACTTCCTGATCCCGATCATGATCGGTGCAAAGGACTTGGCCTTCCCCAAGATCAACCTGCTCAGCTGGTACCTGTACATGATCGGCGGCACGTTGACGCTGGCCGCGCTTGTGCTGGGCGGCGTCGATACGGGCTGGACCTTCACCACGCCGTTGTCGACACACTACCTGAACACGCACGTCCTCACGGCGGCGACTGCGATCTTTATTGCCGGGTTCTCGTCCATCTTCACCGGTCTGAACTTCATCGTCACGATTCACCGGATGCGCTGCCCCGGCATGACCTGGTTCCGGCTGCCGCTCTTCTGCTGGTCGAACTATGCCGCCTCGCTCCTCATGGTTCTGGGCACCCCGGTGCTTGCGATCGCTCTCGTCCTGGTGGCCTTGGAGCGCGTGTTCGGCATCGGTGTCTTTGATCCTTCCAAGGGTGGCGATCCGCTGCTGTTGCAGCATCTTTTCTGGTTCTACTCGCACCCCGCCGTGTACATCATGATCTTGCCCGGCATGGGTGTGATCTCAGAGACGATGTCCACCTTCAGCCGCAAGCGCGTCTTCGGGTACACCGCGGTGGCGTTCTCTTCGGTGGCCATTGCGCTGTTCGGCTTCTTTGTTTGGGAACATCACATGTTCATCATGGGTGTGTCCAACTACTCCGCACTGGTCTTCTCGCTGCTAACCATGCTGGTTGCTGTGCCTTCTGCCATCAAGATCTTCAACTGGTCTTTCACGATGCAGAAGGGGTCAGTCACCTTTGAAACGCCGATGCTCTATTCCTTCGGCTTCATCGGTCTGTTCACCATCGGCGGGCTCACGGGCGTGTTTCTCGGTTCGCTCGGTATGGACATCCATCTCACCGAAACCTACTTCGTCGTGGCACACTTCCACTTCGTCATGGTCGGCGGCATGCTCATGGCCTTCCTGGCGGGTATCCACTTCTGGTGGCCCAAGATGACCGGGCGCATGTACTCCGAACCGTTGTCCAAGCTGGCCGCCGTTACCACCTTCATCGGCTTCTTCCTCACGTTCATGCCGCAGTTTATCCTTGGCTATCTGGGGATGCCGCGCCGCTACCATGCGTACCCGGCGGAGTTCCAGGTGCTCAACGTGCTCTCCACCGCCGGCGCCACCGTACTTGGTGTGGGATACATGTTGCCGCTGCTGTACCTCGGTTGGTCCTTGAAGTACGGTGCCATTGCGGGAGAAAATCCTTGGCAGGCCACCGGTCTCGAATGGCAGATTCAGTCGCCGCCGCTGACCGAGAACTTTATCGAAACGCCTATCATGGACCACGAGGCCTATGATTACGAGTGGCTCGAGCGTAAGCAACACGAGGTAACGACCGTTGGATAACGCGATCGCAACAGGCATCAGCCCACATACAGCAACCTCAACGGCGCACCATGCGGAGCACGAGCACCTTTCGCTCCCGCAGCACCGGCATCACTTTGAGACGGAGGAGCAGCAGCGCGAAGCTGGCTCCTTCGGTATGTGGCTGTTCCTGCTCACCGAAATCATGTTCTTCGGCGGTATGTTCTTCGCGTACCTGCTCTATCGGAACTGGTATTACCCGGCCTTTGCGGCCGCGTCGAACACCCTGAACGTCACGGAAGGCGCCATCAATACAGCAATCCTGATCACCTCGGGTTTCTGCATGGCGCTGGGCGTTTGGGCGGCTGAGGTGCGCAAAAAGGGAACACTTGTACTCACCTTGATCTTGACCACCGTCTTCGGCATCGCCTTTCTCGGAGTGAAGTACGACGAATATCACGAGAAGTACGAGCTTCATCACATCCCGGGCGTCAGCTTCTCCATTGCGCAGTTCGTTAATCCGCCATTGGACAAGCACGGCAAACCCTCAGAGACGCCGCTGCCGCCGGACATGGCCCAGCGGACCCAGGTGTTTTTCTTCCTGTACTTCGCTATGACGGGCATGCATGCTGTTCACATGATCATCGGTATCGGCTTGCTGTTTTGGCTGATCGCACGCGCCCAACGCGGCGAGTTCAGTGCCGGGTACGTCGCCCCGATCGAAAACTTCGGCTTGTACTGGCACTTCGTCGATATTGTCTGGCTCTTTCTGTTCCCGCTGCTCTACCTCATCAATCGGCATCCGTTGAAGTAGAAGGACGAATTAGGCGACGCGCGTAGATGCGCGCATCCGAACACCAAGGATTCAAGATGGCACAAACAGCGGTTCACACCGAGGCTGATGACGCAACGAACGTCACCAATCCTCAACACAAAGAACACCACATCGTGACACCCATCCAGTACGTGATGGTGTTTGGCACGTTGCTGTTCTTTACCCTGGTCACGGTCGGCGCGGCCTACGTCGACATGAAGTGGCTCAATCCCGTAATCGCCTTGGGCATCGCCTGCTTCAAGGCCGTGATCGTGATCCTCTTCTTCATGCACGCGAAGTATCAGTCGCGGCTAATCAAGATGACGATTGCTTCCGGCTTCTTCGTCTTCTTGGTGCTGATTGTGATGACGATGAGCGACTACATCAGTCGTGCCTGGGGTCAGTGGTAAGGCCGTACACTCGTTCGTTGTGTGAGGAGCCGCGGCCTACGCTGCGGCTTTTCTCTTGGTGCGTGTTCAGCCTCTGAGTTCTACTTCTGGCCGAGTAGCGTCCCTCGCCTTACGAATCCGCACGTAATGCCTGCAGCACAAGCCGAAAGACACCCATCCACGTACTCGCCTCATCGCGCGTGGACCCAAGCTGGGCTGCCAGCCGCCGCACCACGACGGGACGGGCGTTCGCCGGGAAGCGTTCAGCATAGCCACAAGACTCCATCGTGGCTTGCAGCAGAGCCGTGATCCGCTCGCGGTCCTCGGCAGTCGCTTCGGGTAGCGCGTGTTCCGGCAGCTGCCGCGATCCCTCGAACCCTTCCCGCGTCAACTCATACAGACAAACTGCGACCGCCTGTCCGAGGTTCATGGACAGGTGCCGTCCTTCCGGCGCAAACATCGGGATCGTCAGCAGGTGAGTGCAGTAGCTGAGCTGTTCCCGGGTGAGCCCGGTCTTTTCCGAGCCGAAGACGAGAGCAACACGCGTCGCGGGCTCCTCGTGCGAAGCACCTCGCAGGCCAGAAAGAATGGTCTGCGCGGCGTCACGTAACGTGAGCACCTCAACATCAAGGCTGCGTCCGCCGATTGCCGTCGTTCCTGCTACCACGGAGCAGTCCGCGATGGCCTCGGGAAGCTCAGAGACTAAGCGTGCATCCGCCATGATCTGCCCGGCGCCCACGGCCGACTTGGCCTCTAGCTGAGCCGCCTCAAACGGGGGAGCAAACTCATTGACCACCCGCAGATGACGGAAGCCGAAGTCCTGCATGGCTCGCGCGGCCGCCCCAATATTCTGAGGATTGCGCGCACCCACAAGCACCACAACAAGCCGGCTCCGAGCTTCCGCACTCAGCATTTGGCTATTGTAGGGCGCACACTCGCCGCGGAACCCGGGGGGCCAATGGCTCCCAAAGCCGATCACCGGCAACCATCCCGAAAAGAATCAGCCTGCGGAAGCCAACATCGGCCTCCGCAGGCTGCTCTTCAAAGCAACAACTAGCGCCGCACGCGATCGTTGTGGTTCTCACGGTTAATCTGTCGACTGTTGGCGTTTTGTTCGCGGTTCACCTGCTGATGTTGCGCTCCGTTCAGGGCACCGCCGTTGGCCGCGCGGTCATTGTGGACCTGCTGGTCCACAGCACCCTGCCGCGCGTTCGTGCGGGCCGCCTCGCCAGAGGTGATCTGGCCGGAGCGTAGCCCATTCGCCGTACGCTGCTGCTGGTTGGCCTCCCGGTTGTCGACCGCGTTCGGCGCCACCGTGTTGCCGTTATGGTCCTCGCGGTAGATCTGCCGGCTGGCCCCGTTCTGTTCGCGGTTCACCTGCTGGCGTTCCGCCTGCGTCAGGGCGCCGCCATTGGCTGTGCGATCGTTGCGCACCTGCTGGTCGATCCGGCTCTGGTTCGCGGTCGCACGGGCCGCCTCGCCGGAGGTGATCTGGCCGGAGCGCAGACCGTTTGCGATGCGCTGATCCTGGTTCGCCTCACGGCCGTTCACGGTAGGCCGCGCCGCCGCCGCTGCATTGGTCGGGCTCGCGTGGAACGAAGCCACCGTCGCCGCGGCCGGCACGGCAGGCCGGCCATGGTTCACCGACGCCCACTGCGTTCTGTTTTGCGCTGCGAAGTTCTGGTGCTGCAGCTGGTTGCTCGTGGGCGCAACGTGGTTCTCATGCGCAAAGGCCATCTCCTGCGGTGAGGGCCGTGCCGGGATGCCGCCAGGGCCACCGTTGAAGGCAACCGTGCTGTGGTTATTCACGATCACGGTGCGGTTGTACACGTTCGTAACGTTCACCACGTTCACGTTCGCCACCGCACGGTTGTAGAAGAACGATCCGCCGCGCCATTCACCACCGGCAAAGCCAACGCCGGTGTAGCCGAATCCGTAGTTGATGCCGCCATAGAAGCCCACATGCGGCCCCCAATACCCAGCGTGGAAGAGGTAGGCATTGTTCTCCCATCCCCAGTAGGCGGGCGTCCACAGCAGGCCCACCGTGGGCGGTTGCACCCACACGCCGGGCACCCAGTAGTAGCCCACCGGTCCATAGGCCCAGTAGCCGGGCGTCCAGATATAGCCTGGGGCCGGGCAAATCGGCTGTGTGTACACCGGCAGAACGGGCGGCCCGACGGCCACAGAGATGACCACAGCAGCTTGTGCGCGCTGCACCGGCAGCAGAGCAGGGACGCCCAGGGCTGCAGCGATCAAGGATGTACGAAAAAGACCAAAGTGACGCATGTTCACTCCTTGCGAGGCCGGTAGTTCAGCTCTCAAATCCGCTCGTCGGCGGTGTTCGATCCACATGAACCCAACTCTCCCGCCGGTGTTGCGTACCGTGACCGGAACTTTTCTCCGCCTTAGACCATTGCGCGAAAGCTGCCGACCTGTGCGTAACCGGCACGCTGTGTGCAGAGCGTGCCGCCGACCCGTACACCGCCCCGCACGCCGCCCAGCCCATCGCCGCTACACTGAGGCCAGCGCCATGGCCGATAGCTTCTCCCAAACCGTCAAACAGCAGGCCGACATCGTCCGTATCCTCGGCGAGTACCTGAAGCTGCGCAAATCCGGCGCCAACTGGAACGCCCTGTGCCCCTTCCACAAGGAACGTTCCGGATCGTTCTACCTGTATCCCGGCACCGCCAGCTACTACTGCTTTGGCTGCCATGAGCACGGCGATGTCTTCAGCTTCGTTATGAAAATGGAAAGCCTCAGCTTCCCGGAGGCCGTGCGCACGGTGGCGCAAAAGATGGGCATCGCCCTCCCCAAGCGCGAGTGGAACTCGCCCGAAGAAGCTCGCGAGGCCGGCCTGCGCCGCCAGTTGCTTGAGGTCTACGAGGCTGCCACGCAATACTTCCAGGGCAATCTGCAGTCGCCCGAAGCCGCTCGCGCCCGCGAGTACATGAGCAACCGCGGCATAACGGCCGAAGCCAGTAAGACCTTTCGCCTCGGCTACGCGCCCGAAAGCTACACCGACATGCTGCAGCGCCTGTCGAAGTTTTTCCCGGAGGACGTCCTGCGTGCCAGCGGTCTCTTCAAGACCAAGGATGGCGACGACAACCCTGCGGCTTCGCAGTACGCGCGCTTCCGCAAGCGCCTCATGTTTCCCATCTGCAACGAGGCCGGCAAACCCATCGCCTTTACCGGTCGGTTGCTCGACACCGCAGACGAAAAAGCCGGCGCCAAGTACCTCAATTCGCCGGAAACGCAGCTCTACACCAAGGGCCATGTGCTCTTCAATCTCGACAAGGCCAAGTCGGCCGTCCGCGAGCAGGATGTTGCGCTCCTCGTGGAAGGGCAGATGGACTGCCTCAGCGTCTACATGGGCGGTCTCCACGGCGTGCTCGCCACCAGCGGCACCGCCTTTACAGAGCACCAGGTGCGTCTACTCGGTCGGTTTACCAAGAAGGCTGTGCTCAACTTCGACGGGGACAAGGCTGGCCTCGACGCCGCCGTAAAGACCCTCGCGCCGCTTGTCGAAGACGGCTTTGAGGTCCGCGTGGTGACCCTGCCCAACGGCGCCGACCCGGATAGCTTCCTCCGCGAGCACGGCATTGCCGAGTACACCAAGATCGTCCGCGGCGCGGTGCCCTGGACCGACTTCCTCATCGACCGCGCCCGCGAAACCTACGGCACGCGCACGCCGGATGAGCGCGTTAGGTCGCTCAACTACCTGCTGCCACACCTGCGCCGCATTCCCAACACCATCGTGCGCACACAGGTGGCGGAAAATGCCGCGCAGAAGCTTGGCATCGAGTCCTCCATGGTGCTCAAGGAGATCCGCCAGGCCGCCGAGCATCGCCTCGAAAGCGTGCGCGCCGCCGAGCCCCAGGCCGTCACCGAGGTGGAACGCATCCTGCTCTGCGCCCTGGTGCTGCCCGAGGCCGACTCCGCCCGCCGTCTCGCCGCGGACAGCCTCGGCGCGCACCCGGAGTGGTTTGAGGACCTTGCTACGTCTGCGGTCATCGAGGTTCTGGTCAGCGCCCCGGCTCCAGAGAACCCGCTCTCCGCCGCCCCCGATCCAGCCTCCCGGGCCCTGCTCGCCAGCGCGCTGCACGTGTCCACGGAAGTCAGCGGGTCGGAGCATGAGATGTCGCCTCTGCAGGTCGCCTCCGCGCTGGAGTCCCTTCGTGGCCGCTACCTGGAACGCCGCGCCCGCGAGGTCCGGTCGCAGATCAGCGAAGCGCAGCGCCGCGGCGACACGCCGATGCTCATGCAGCTGATGCAGCAAAAGCTCCAACTCGAGCGTGAGCGCGTCCAGGTCGAGCGCGGGCCCTCCTTCGCCTGATTTGCCCAGCTGCTTAGGCCCGGTTGATAGAATCATTGCGTCCGCACGGGCAAGTAAAGCCCCACCAGGCAGAGCAGTTTCCGAAGGGTGACCAAGGCAATGTCGTCGATGGACCAGGGCACACGGAAACGGCTCATGCTCGGCTTTCTGTCCAACTGGATCAGTCGGCTGGCAGGCACGCTTATCCAACTGCTGCAGGTGCCGGTACTTCTCCACTTCTGGGGCAAGCTCCTCTTCGGCGACTGGCTCATGGTCAGCGCCATCCCCAGCTATCTCGGCTTCTCGAACGTCGGCTTCGGTAACGTCGCGGGCAATGAGATGACCATGCTCATGGGCCGTGGTGAGCAAAGCGCTGCCCTGCGCGTCTTCCAAAGCTGCTGGTGGCTCATCGTGGCGCTTTGCGCTGGCGTTACCGTACTCTTCTCCGTCACGCTGTACGTTGCGCCCGTCGCCCACTGGCTCCAGCTTCAGCAGATGACCGAGAGCGATGCCAAATGGGTTATCTTCTATCTCGGCCTTGCCGTGCTGTTCGGCCAGCTGGAGCAGCTTATCGGCGCTGCCTACACCTGCGTCGGCAAATATCCGTACGGCACCTTCATCAAGAGCGTCGTGACGCTGGTTGCCTTTGCAGCCACGCTGGTGCCAGTCGTTTTAGGCTACGGCGTGCGCGCCGCGGCACTCACCCTGTCCGTCGTAAACGCGCTCGGCACCGCCGTCTTCTGCGTTCTGGTCCGCCGCGATATCCCCTGGCTCAGCTACGGTTGGACTCACGCCAGCTTCGCCGAACTCAAGCGCCTTTCCGGCCCGGCCATCGCGTTCATGGGCTTCCCGATTGGCAACGCCCTTAACTTGCAGGGCACATTGCTCGCCGTGGGTCACGTGCTCGGCTCGGCGGATGTGGTCGTCTTCTCCACTGCACGCACGGTGTCGCGCGTTGCGTTGCAGATGGTCCAGCTGGTGAATAACACGTTCTGGCCGGAGCTCTCCAGCTCCTTTGGCGCGGGCAATATGGCCCTGGTGCGCTCGCTGCATCGCCGCAGCTGCCAACTGGCTCTCGGCATCTCCGTCGCGCTCATTCTTGTCATGATGACGATCGGTCCATGGTTCCTCACGCATTGGACCCTCCACAAAGTCCCTCCCAGCCCTCAGTTGCTCTTTCTGCTAATGCTCAGCGTCTTCTTCTTCTCGCTTTGGTCTACCAGCTCCACGCTGCTCACGGCCATTAACCAGCACCGGCGGCTCTCGGTCTGGTATATGGGCGCCACTGGCATCACGATTGCCGCCACCGTGTTGATGGCCCGCGCCTATGGCCTGATGGGCGCGGCCGGTTCGCTTGTGCTGTCCGAGGTTTTGATGGACGTCTACGTCCTGCCCACCTCGCTGCGCATCTCGGAAGACACCTGGTCCGGCTTCTCCCGCGCCATGATGCACATCCCCGCGTCCCTGCGTCCGCGCGCGCTACTGGCCCGGCTGCGGAAGACCGATGTCATGCTCCCCGTCCATCCCGAGCCCGACGCCTAGAGCCTGTTATGCACTTGCGAGGGAAACGAGTCTGCTGGTCATGAGGATGGC
>CAXTRU010000009.1:8257-24347 GCA_964246665.1 uncultured Acidobacteriaceae bacterium | reverse complement strand
GTACAAGATCTTGCGCTAGCGCGAGTTGTTGGTGCAGCCCGCCTTCGTCCTTCGGCAGGGTGGCGCGGATGGCCTCAAGCTGAAAGCCGATGCCCGCCACACTTTGTGCAAGGGTGTCATGCATCTCGTACGCAAGGTGTTCGCGTTCCCGCGTCACTGCCAACAATTTGGCCCGCTCGACATGCCTGTATAGGAGGCCTACCGCGACAACCATCATCGTCAGCACACAGGCCGTGAGGAAAAGATGTTGTGGTGTCCACCAGGGCGGCCCCGCGATCACCTGCAACTCGTCCGCGGAGCGCAGCAAAACACCAAAGGCCACACCGTGATCCAGGTATCGCGTATCCCGGGTCGCAACGCCACGAAGGCGGACGCTGCTGCCGATCTGGATACCGGAGGCAGGATCTCTGTCGCGCCCCTGCGGCACCAAACCCTGAAATCGTTGTGGACCGGCGTTGAAGTCGAGTGCAACAAGGCCGCCGTCGATGCGATGGCGGCCGGCAAGGATCCCCTGGCTTTCGATGTACTGCCCGTCGTAAGAGGCGCTTGCTAACTGAGATGGGGTCACAGAAATGGCGGGGACAGGTGACCCCTCCCAAAGTACACGAACCGATGCGTGATCGATGGCTGCCGCACCGCCCTTGCCGCTTGCTTCGCCCACGACACTCACCTCGTCACCGATCTTTAAGGAGGTTGGAGACGATGGGTGAACCGCCATGCCGCCCGTTGCGTCCTGGATGACGACCTCAGGATGAAGCAGGCTGACCTGACCGGTGATCGCTAGCGGCTGAGGCGCTATGGATGCATAAAGCGCCGCGCTCCTGATGGAGGGAATGTGCTTCGGGTTCTGATACGTCCGTACGAGATCGGGCGGAGGTGCTGTTGTCGGCAACGCCGTCGCCTGCGGCCCGGTACGCGGGTCCTGTGAACTCCCAGTCCCCTTAAGCACACGGTCAAGGTCGCGTGAAGTAGCCGGCTTAATGGAGATCTCACGCCACTCCCCGCCGGCGTGCGAGGAGGCCAGCCCCGCCCTTCCATGGGTGATGCAGTCGGGATCGGTAGCCTGGACGGCCTGCGGCGCGTAGGAACCGCCCAGCGGCTGCACCACGGCTGCAAAGCGGCAGCCCACCGCGACAAACTTGAGGTGATACCACGCCTGCGTTCCGACGCCACTGGGCAGGGCCACCGCCGCAAGGTCGGAAGGCCCCTGGCCGACACGGCCGAGGATGAACGCAGCCCGGCCATCCCGTACGGTATGCAGCAGAGCATAGTACCCGTAGTACGCATAAACGCCCTCCTCCTCGCGGCTGGTGCGAAGCAGAAATCCGGCGTCGGAGGCGTAGCCTGTCATGCTGCGCAGCGCGACGTTGCTCTCGATCGAGTAGTCGCCCCATCGCGATGACCCAGTGATCAGCTTGGAGCCGCGCTCATCGGAGTCGTCCCGGATATAGCTGCTTGTGACCTCCCATGATCCGCCAAAGGAGTGCCAATCGGCCGTTGCGCCCAGAGCAACGGGCGCTGCGTGGAACGACTTTGGGAGCACGTTGTAGGGCTGCACCCACATCACCACCATCGCAAGGCAACCCAAAGCCGCAATCATCACCGACCAACGGAGGGCACGTCGACTCGCGGCGGAACGCTTGCTCACCGATTCCTCATCCATCGGCTCTGCTCGGCAGGTGAGAGTTTATCCATGTCCGAGCGGAGCAGATGCGAGACATGCGCGAGGTTCTCCCGCGTGAGCAGAAGTGGCGGAAAAAACTCCGTAGTGCACATCGATTCGCCGCGCCGCCGTCGAAGGATCTGATGGACGGCCTCCTCCCCGGTTCGTTGAGCGTCCTCCATGATGATGGAGTCGAGGCTCGGGGCGTCGAAAAGCAGCGAGGCATCATCGTCGCGATTGAAAGCCACGATTTTGATGGATCGCGGATCGATGCTGCGCTCGACCATGGCCTCCAGCAGCCCCTGTGTGGTCGCCGAGGAAAGGGCCACGATCGCATTGGGCCGCTTCGGCTGATCGAAAAAGTCCAATGCTACTTGCCTCTCATGGTCCTCGTCGAAGTTCCCCTGGCGCAGGTCACCTAGCCGTATCCGCGGCGCGATCTGGTGCAGTGTGGACAGGAGATTTCTCGCCCGATCCATGATGCCAAGGACATCCGGGTTCACACCGAGCAGCGCGATCGTGCCCTCCCCATGCAGCAGGCTCGTCAACCGGTTCGCGGCAAGGCGGGCGCCAACCTCCTCATCGTTGAGCAGGTAGCACAGGTTCTTCGAAGGCGGCGCGGACAGTCTCGATCCGACCACAACAACGGGGATGCCGCGCTCCTGCAATTGCTGTATAGGGGCCGTGAGTGCCGTGGCGCTATCGGGAGAGAGCACGAGCCCGTCGTAGCCACGCTCCATGGTTTTTACGACGAGAGCAATCTGCCCTTCCACATCGTCTTCTCGCGTCGGCGCGTTCCAGTAGATCTGGACACCGGATTGCAGCGCCGCGGTATGGACGCCCAGGTACTCGCTTTCGGAGATCGGAGTCGCCGTCGTCCTCGGCACCACGGCAATCGAGGCGGTTCGCCTCGACGTGCAGCCGACGCCGAACATCAGCAAGAAAAGCGGCACTGACGACAAGCAATACCTCAGCCTGACAACACTCGTGCGCATCCGGTCTCCCCGAAGCACCCCAGCCTAAGCCGCCGCGCGCGTCCCTGACAAGGGTGCGGTCGCAGCGATGAGTCAACGCCGGAGCAGCATCGGCGCAGGCCATAACGCGGCTATCTGTGGTGAGGAGTGCACCCCGCGGGCGTGTGTCTGGTAGGCATGTGGTCTGCACTTAGCCATGGGCATGAACACAGGACCATCCCCGTGTAGTCCATATGGGCTAGGAAAAATTGGTGCCTTCGGCCGATGAACAACGATGTCGGAACTCTGTAGGCTCGGCGGGATTTTACACAGGCCGTTTCGCCGTGACTGAACGCTGCGGCTGATGTTCCTTCTCGCATCAGCCAGTCGGACGATTCACCGCACCCGTGAGTGCACGCGCATCCGGAAGAGGAACTATGACTGACTACGCGATTCGGTTCTGCAGCAAACTTCGCATCCTCGGTGCGCTTTGGCCCATGGGAAGCTATGCTTTCGTGACACGCCGGCTTCCCCTGGTGCTTGTGGCGGCAGGTCTTACCTGCGTGCCCTCCTTCGCGCAGACCAGCATGGGGTCTATCTCAGGGAACGTTCTTGATCCTCAGGGCAACGCGATCTCCGGCGCGACAGTCACGATCACCAGAACGGAGACCGGCGAGGTTCAAACCCGGCGCAGCAGCACTGCCGGCAGCTACCGCGTAGATAACCTGACTCCGGGGCAGTACTCGGTCGTCGTCTCGGCACAAGGCTTCAAGGGCGCCAGGGTTGACGGTGTGCTCGTCATCATCAGTACGACCACCGCGAAGGATCTGCAACTGCAAGTGGGGAGCACGTCCGAGTCAATCACTGTGACAAGCGCCGGTGCGAATCTGGAAACCGAGAGCTCCGATATCGGAACCTCGGTCGGGCCTCGCCTTGTCGACGATCTACCGATCTCGGTCGGCTCCGGCGAGATGCGTTCTGTCATCGACTTCATCTTTCTTGCGCCCGGCGTCGTCGGCGGCGAAAACATCAACAAGATCGCCGGTAGCCAGGCCACGGGTTCGACGGTTCAGGTGGACGGCGGCTCCATCGACACGGTCACCGGCGGAAACTTCGATGTCGCCGGCTACACTCCCTCCGTCGATGCGGTGCAGGAATTTACCATCCTGCAAGCCGGCTATCCGGCGCAATATGGCCGCACCACGGGCGGTATCACAAACCTCGGCACCATCTCCGGCACCAACCAATATCACGGCAAGGTCTACGACCTCTTCCACAACACGGCGCTCAATGCCAACAGCTGGTTCAACAATCTCTATGCGGCAGCGAACCCGGCGAATGCAAGCCTGTATCGGCGCCCAGTCGATATGAAGAACGAGTATGGCGTGACTGCGGGTGGGCCGCTGGTCATTCCGCATGTGTACAACGGCCGTAACCGCAGCTTCGGCTTCTACTCCTGGGAGCAGTATCGCCAGAACCTGGGCTCCGTCGCTGTCAGCAGTGTGCCCACGGTCGCGAACCTTAATGGCGACTTTTCTGCAACGTTGACGAACACCGTTGTGGGCACCAATCCCTGCAATAACCAGCCTATCTACCAAGGGGAGATCTTCGATCCCGCGACCACCAGGCAGGTGGGCGGCGTTTACTGCCGTTTGCCTTTCGCTTTCGGCAGCGCGCTCAACCACATCGATCCCGCCCGCTTCAGCGCGGTGGCGAAAAACATACTGTCCTTCATGCCGCTGCCGCAAAATAGCGCGCTTACAAACAACTACGCCTTTCCCAACGCGCACCCCATCACCATCACCAGTGAAACAATCCGGATCGATCACAACTTCAGTGAGAAAGATAAGATTTTTGGCTCCTACAATCCGCACCAGTTCAGCCAAACGAATAGCGGGCAAGTCATTCCCGGCCCCGCAAGCCCCTTCCTCGACCTAACCCAAACCACCTTTTTGCACGACGCGCACGTCGGCTACGATCACACATTTTCGCCCACCACTCTGAATCACGCGGTGCTCAGCCTTTTCCGCTTTACGAACTTCCCGATCTCGCCGGCCTCTTTGAACGGCGTCGACTACAGCAGTCAGCTTGGCCTTGGAAACAACCTGGGTGGCACGCTCTTCCCTACCTTCAACTGGGGCGAAAACTACATCGGTCTGGGCAGCTGGCTCCAATATCAGGACTACCAGAACCACATCGAGTTCGCAGATAATCTCGTCCGGGTTCTAGGCAAGCACACCTTGACGATCGGCGGTGATGTCCGGTGGACACAGTTCACCCGAAACTTCCAGTTGTTTGAGTCCGGCAACTACAACTTCGGCCGCGGCGAAACGGCCGGCGCGAACACCTATACCACGCAGAGCGGCAACGGATTTGCGAGCTTTCTGCTGGGCCAGGTTGCCGGCGCGAATGCGTCTGTGGAGGCTGTAGTGCCGCAATGGTTGCAGCACTACCAGGCCATCTACCTGCAGGACGACTACAAACCCATGCCAAATCTCACACTGAATCTCGGCGTCCGTTATGACGTCGATGTCCCCTTCAGCGTCAAGCACGGCAACATCAACAATTGGGACCCGACGCTGCCTGACACGAACCTCGGTATCCCTGGCGGCCTTGTGTTCTCAGGCTCGGGGCCGGGACGCTCGGGCCTGAGCAGCCGGTTGGCGGATACCTGGTACAAAGACGTCGCCCCGCGGCTTGGTTTTGCCTGGGCACCCAGAACATGGGGCGGCAAGGCGGTCCTGCGTGGCAACTACGGCATCATCTACGGCGCGATTCCAATGAACTTCCCGCTCAACGGCGATCCGGGTTTCTCGAATAATCCCAACTTCACCGATGCCCTGGGCACCGGCGGCTTTACCGCGCCGTTCCTGCTCGACAGCGGGTTCCCAGCCTTTCCGACTGGCGTGAACACCGATCCTTTTCAGCTGGACAACACCGGTGGTTCCCCGTTCTACACGGCGCGCTCGTTTGGCCGGCCGGCCATGATCCAGAACTATGGACTGGAGCTGCAGCAGGAGCTGGCGCACTCGTTCCTTGCCAGTCTCGCGTATACGGGCAATAGCGGCACGCATCTCAGCTCCAACCTGCTCTGCCTGAACTGCCTTTCGCCGCAGTTCTACGGTCTCGGTGCGCAGCTGAGCCAGACCTTTTCGCCGACGCAACCTGTGCTGAGCGGGCACCGGACCCCGTATGCCAGCTTCACAGGCACCCTCGCGGCAGGGCTGCAACCGTTCCCTCAAATCGGCGGCATCACGAACTACAACGAAAACGTCGGCCAATCGAGCTACAACGCCCTCTACGCAAAGCTGCAGCGGAACTTTACGAATGGGCTCTCAGTGCTTGCCTCCTATTCGTGGTCCAGGACGCTTACCGATGCGGATACGACGCTGATCGGGCAGCTGGCAGGCGGCTCGCAGGATCCCTTCGATCTCCGCGGCGAAAAGTCTATCTCGGCCCTGGACTACCCGCACGTGTTTGCGCTGAGCTACATCTACGAGCTGCCCTTCGGCAAAGGCAAATCCCTCCTCAACCGCGGCGGTCTGGTGAATGAGGTTGTCGGCGGATGGGAGATTGGTGGCATTCACCATCTGCAGAGCGGCACGCCGGCGAATTTCGGCTGCGCTACGGGTGTTCCGGGAAACAGTCCCTGCTTCCGTTTCAGCCTGAACCCCGGCGTGCCGGTGTACACCCCGGCGAAGCTCTCGGGTCGCTTCAACCCTCTCACGGACTCGTACTTCAACCCCGCCGCCTTCACCGATCCCAACAACAACACGCGCATCGCCGCAGGCGGTGGCTACCAGTACGGCACCCTGCCCAGAAACGTCGGCTCGATCCGCTATCCCACGTCACCGGATTCGGACTTCAGCTTTATCAAGCGAACGTCGATCAAGGATCAGATCACCGTCGAGTTCCGCGGCGAACTGTTTAACGCCTTCAACCAGCATCGCCTCGGCGTACCCAACCAATCGCCGAATGCAACCGCCTTCGGACAGATCACCGGCACCCAGAATGGAGCGCGTGTCGGGCAGTTGACCCTGCGGGTCAACTATTGAGTGCGGTGCCATCCTAGGCCTGCTCGTGGGTGTGACCTCGCCTCTTATCGCGGGTAGTGGCTACCGAGCGTCGCCACGCCCGCGAAGGCGACAATGCCACCCTGCGGTCGAGCCCAACATCCGTGCCGCGAAGGAGGCATATGTCTTTCAGATTGGTGAGCCTTGTCTTCGCTTTGGTGCTGATCGGCCATCCCTTGCCGGCCCAACAGCCGGCAACATCGACATCCCGAACAGCCCTGCACGCCGGCAGCGCCCTTCCCGCGGCCACCGGGCAGGTGGCTGTGGAGCACTCCGCGAATCCTGGACGCTCGCTCCCCACAGCGAACGAGGTTGGCCCGCCACGCCCCGGCCGTTTCGTCGGCATCTTCTATTTCCTCACGCATACCGAAGGTCCTCGCCATGGTCACCCGGAAGAGCCGCTCAACATCGCAAAGATCCTTCAACAGGATCCCGACGCGCTGAAGAAGCCTGACTCTCCGCTGTGGGGCCACGAGGCGGAGCCACACTACTGGGGTGAGCCTTTGTATGGCTACTACCACAGTGCGGATCCATGGGTTCTGCAACGCCACGCACAGCTGCTTGCGGACGCAGGCGTGGATGTGATGATCTTCGACACCACGAACGCGATCTCCTATCCCGAGGTGTACCTGCAAATTCTGAAGTCGTTTGCACAAGTTCGGCGTGAAGGAGGCCACACACCGCAGGTCGCATTTATGGTGAACACCGAAGCCGGCAAGACTGCTCAGGATATCTACAACACACTCTACAAACCAGGGCTGTATCGCGACCTCTGGTTCCTCTGGCAGGGCAAGCCGTTGATGATATGCGACCCTGCCGAAGCGAACGAGACGTTGAGATCGTTCTTCACCCTCCGCGGTGCGCACTGGCCGTTCACGATGGAAAATACGGCATACGCCTGGCACTGGGAGGCCACGTATCCGCAACCGTTCGGCTACACCGAGGATCCCACGCACCCCGAGCAACTCAATGTTTCCGTCGCCCAGAACCTTCGCGCTGACGATGGCAAGGTCACGAACATGAGCGACGGCCTCGCCCGCGGTCGCAGCTTCCATGACGGCCAACAGCATATTGCGCCGGGTTCGGTTGATCGTGGGTACAACTTCCAGGAGCAATGGAAGCGCGCCTTCGAGCTGGATCCTCCCTTCGTCATGATTACCGGTTGGAATGAGTGGACAGCGGGGCGCTTTTCCCGGCCGGGGAAGCCCATCGTCTTTGTCGACCAGTTCGATGAGGAGTTCAGTCGCGACATCGAACCACAGAAGGGCGGCCACCGCGACAACTACTACTACCAGATGATTGCGAACATTCGTCGCTACAAGGGCGTCCCACCCGTTCCCGCTGCCTCATCCCCGGTCACCATCAAGATCGACGGCCCTTTTGCCCAATGGAGCGACGTTGCGCCGGAGTTCGCTCCTGAGCCGGGCGCGTCGCTCGCGCGAGACTTCCCAGGCGTTGGTGGCCTGCACTACACGAACAAGACACTCCGCAACGAGTTTCAATCGTTCAAGGTCGCCCGCGACCGCGACTACCTCTACTTCTATGCGCGAACACGGGAGGCAATCACCTTGCCCCGCGACGCTGCATGGATGTGGCTTTTCATCGATGCGGATCGCAATGCGAAGACAGGCTGGTCGGGCTATGACTTCGTCGTGAATCGCACCTTCGATAGCAAGGGCCAGACCTGGCTGGAACGAAATACCGGGGGCTGGCACTGGGAAAAAGTGGCGCCCGTACGCCTTCGCGTGGAAGGCAACCAGATGCAGCTTGCCATCCCCCGCTCCGCGTTGGGATTGCCTGCGCATGCCGAGGATGCGTCCCTCGACTTCAAGTGGGCCGATAACCTGCAACAGCCGGGCGATGTCCTGGACTTCTACCTCGATGGCGACGTCGCTCCCGCGGGTCGCTTCAACTTTCGGTTCGAAGGCAGATAGGCATCTCCTCACCGCCCCCGCACGACACCTATTGTGGTTGGCAGTTCCAACCTGTATTCCGAGTCGCAAAAGGGGTGACACCAAACAATCACGCTAGACCCTTCTCGACAGATGAGTTGACGTTGTCAACCTAATGGTAGACACTGTCAACCAGGGAGGGATGACCATGGGACTGGTGCTGATCACTGGAGCAAATGCGGGTCTGGGGTTAGAAACGGCGAAGCGCTTGGCCGCCAAGAAGCAGAGCCTTGTGCTTGCCGGTAGAAACCGATCCGCAATCGACAAGGCTGCATCCGAACTGCGCGAGCACTTCGGCGTGCAAGTCATCACGGTGCCACTGGATCTGTCATCGCTTGATTCGGTTCGCTCCGCCGCGATGGAAGTGCACCGGCTCATCGCTGCGGGGCGGATGCAGCGCTTGGACGCTTTGCTGTGCAACGCCGGTGCGCAGTTTCGGGGACCGATCTCGTATAGCAAGGACGGTTATGAAGAGACGTTTGCGATCAACTATCTCGGTCACTTTCTTCTGGCAAATCTGCTGCTGGATAGCCTGGCGGAAGAGGGCAGGATTGTGTTCACCGCGAGCGGCACCCACGATCCGGAGACGATGGACGGCAAGATGGTTGGGAAGGCCATGGAACCTGACGCCTTCGCCCTCGCGAACCAAGGAAAGGGAGACCGGAAGCCAAGCTCCGGCGGCGTACGCTACGCGACCTCAAAACTGTGCACGTTGTTGCTCTGCTACGAATTGAGTCGGCGTTTGGCCAAGCGAGGAAGCCGTGTTGCGTCCATCGCCTTCGATCCAGGCTTGATTCCAGAGACAGGCTTAACCCGGACGGCTCCTCCCATAGCCGCCAGGCTTCTGCAGACAAAGCTGATGAAGTGGCCCCTCCAGAGACTGGGCGTTACGATGGGCAGCCTTGCGTTCTCGAGCGAGTCGCTTGCAAGAATCGCGGTGGACCCCGACTTCGCAGGGGCAACGGGGCGCTACCTTCAATCGAAGAACGGCTCTCTTATCAGCCCACCATCCTCAAAGGTCTCCTACGATGAAGGAAGGGCTGCCAAGCTGTGGATCGATTCAGCGCTGCTGGTGCAGCTGCAGCCCGATGAGGCTTCTGAGGTCCTTGGGTGAAGACCAGTGAACGCATCCTTGCGTCGGCCGCTGCACTCCTTGATTCGGGAGGGATGGCAGCCGTGACACTGCGGGCCGTAGGACAGGCAAGCGGGGTGTCGCACAACGCACCGTACAAGCACTTCGAGAGTCGCGATAGCCTGCTCGCCGCTCTTGCAACGCAAGAGTTTCAGAAACTGGCAGCGGTCTTCAATGCGCTCGCGGAGGCCAAGCTGCAGCCGCTGACCAGGCTGAAACGGGCACTGCAAGCCTTCGCAGAGTACGGTCGAGACTATCCAAACCGGTATCAACTCCTCTTCAGCGATCCGGAGATCGCGAAGCAGGGAGGTGAGCTGCAAAAGGCAGCGATGGCATCTTTTTCTGCGTTCGCGTCGCTCGTCGGGGAGTGTCAGAAGGCCCATGTGCTGCCGGGTGTGCCTACCCCTGCGCTGGCCGGGCTGCTCTATGCGTCAGTACACGGGCTGGTCGATCTACAAGCCAGCGGTCGCATGAAATCTGAAAAAGGTTTTATGGGCGTAAGCGACGGAGTTGCCCTGCTTCTGAAGGTGCTCGCGACGGGAAACAAGGAGGCGCTGCAATGACGATGAACGAGCTTGCACACTTGGCTGCAAACGAACAGATGATTCCTCATGCTCCGATACAGGCCGCGCGTTCGGTTGAAATAGGCGCCACGGTCAAGACGGTATGGTCCACTCTGACCGAAGTATCCGCTTGGAACCGCTGGTACCCATACCTGATCAACGCCACACTGGAGGGAACCTTTTCCGCAAGGACTTCGCTGTCCTACGGCGGATGGATCAAGCACAAGCTCCACATCGCGAAGGTGATTCCCGAAACGCTGGTCATGCTTTACGGCACCATGGCGGGCTACCAAGGGATTACGCGGTGGGATCTAAAGCGAGTTAGCGCAAACCGAACAGAGGTGTCGTTCACAGAGTCGTCTTCCGGCTTTTTGATCGGAACGCTATACAGCAATCAGAAGCTGGGCGAGCATCTGCAGCACTGGCTCAATGCACTGAAAACGCAGGCGGAGCGTTCAGCGTAGTACGTCTCCATGGATTCGACCCGGTTCGTTGGGCGGGCTTATCCGGCGGCGCGAGCCATGATGCGGACGGACGCGTCCTCGGATGGACGCGCACTCGCAGCTACGTAGGCTGCGGCGAACCTCGCAGCGAGGGGGCTTCGTAAAATCGTGGCGGGACGTTCCTGGCATCGGGTCAGTGCCTGGGACGAGGGTGCCTCGGGGTTATGGCGCGGTGAGGAGTTTGTGGGCGCGGAGCCAGTTGGCAAGAAGGTCCTGCCAGACGTAGAGCTCGGGATTGTTGCTGCCGGTGCCGAAGCCGTGGGGGCCGTGCGCGAAGAGATGCAGTTCGGCGTCGGCGTGGACTTTGTGCATGGCTGAGAGAAACTCGACGCTGACCTCTGCGGGGACGGTGTCATCGTCGGCGGTGTGGACGAGGAAGGTAGGTGGTGTTTGCGCGCCGACGTGGTGGATCGGCGTGTACTGCGCGTCGAGGCGGGCGCAGTCGGCCTGCGTGAGGCCCTTGGTGACGGAGCAGTAGTTGATCAGGAGCTTGTTGGGGTCGGCATAGCTAGGGACCTGAGGCTGCATGGCGTTGAGCCAGGGATAGACAAGAATCATGAAGTTGAGGTGACTGGACTCGTGCTCGACCGGGTCGGGGTCGTTGGGTTTGCCGTCTTCGGGCAGTGTGCCGGTGACGGCGGCGAGGTGGCCGCCGGCGCTGAACCCCATCATGCCGATGCGGTCAGGGCTGTAGCCGTACTTGGGTGCGAGCGAGCGGACGAGGCGAACGGCGCGGCGGGCGTCCTCCAGCGGCACGGGGTACAGGTAGGTCGGGCCGAGGCGATACTTCAACACAAAGGTGGTCACGCCGAGCTCGGCAAGGCGATCCGCTTCTTGGCGGCCTTCATAGTTGGCGGCGAGGTGGGTATACGCGCCACCGGGCGCAACAATCACGGCGGTACCGTTGGGCCGGCCAGGGCGAAACAGGGTCAAGGTGGGCACGTCTGCCGGCGTGTTGTCCCTCGCGTGGGGTGCCCGTGTGGGATAAAGCGGGAGTGTGATGATGTCGAGCGTGGGATCAAGGGCGGTTGCGACTTGATTGGCGGGTGTGGCTTGGGCCTGGGCTGTTGTCCCTGTGGCGATGAGCAGCAGCAGCAACAGGAGAGCTGTGGCCATGCGGTAGGAGCCGTTGCCGAGGGGTAATCTGCGAGGCATGTTGGAAAGCTACCACCGGGCGCGGGTGATTGGCTGCGGTGGTACGGGCGCGGGTTGGGTGACCTTCGTTGCTGCGGGTTTCGAGGTGAAGGCGCGCGCAGGGTTCAGCAGCTGACGCAACAGGCGCGAAGGTGACGCAGAGGAGCGCGAAGGTGTTTGGGGTGGGTAAAAAACACACGAGTTCAGCGGGCTTTGGACCGGTTCAGGCGTTAGTTACCTGGATCTCCATTGCTGGTTTGGTGCTGCTATGAGGGCTGGCCGGGATGCGCTACCGGAGGGTGATTGGCTCCAGGACGAGCTGGCAGGTTGCGCCTGAGCAGTTGACGATGCCCTTGCGGACGAGCCGCGCCTTGCTGCCTGGGGGAAACAGGGCGTGGAGGTTGGCCGCTTTGACGAGGTCCGGGGCAACGCGCAGAGCGGGCGCGGTGTTGCTGTGCGTGCCGGGGGACGGTGCGTCGGAGGCGAGCTCAGCGCGGAGGACCTGGCCCTCAGCGAGGAGGAGCTTGAGCTCCGCGGTGCCGTGCTGCGCGTGCGCGGGACCGAGGGCAAACGTACGGCGGCTCTGTTCGCTGGTGGCCTCCTCCTTTGTGGGCTGGTGGAGCACCGCGTCAATGGCGTGGAGATGGTCGAGAAGGTCGCGGCGGGAGGCGTTTTGCCACGCCGCGGCGATGTAGTTTCTGGCTTCGGGCAGGTGGCCTTGCTGATAGAGGATCCAGCCCATGGTGTCCCACGAGGCAATGATGAGGCTGGTCTTGGAGGCGAGCGTGGGAGCGGCTTCGTCCAGGGTCCAGTCGCTGGTTTCAGCGTCGAGTTTGTCGAGGACGCCGCGTTCGGTAGCTTCGTCCCCGGGGAGATCCACCTTGGCGTCGGCGAGCAGGTAGGCAATTGAGTTTTGCTGGCTGGGGTCCGTGACGACGCCTTTGAGCGGAAGGATGGTTGAGGCGGCGTCGGCTTTGTGACCGCTGCGTTGCTGCACGTCGGCGAGGGCGAAACGGAGGCGGGTGAGATCGGCGCCGGTGCTGCCAAGCCGGGCCAGGGCAGACTTGCCCTGCTCGATGGCTTCGTTGTCGCGCTCCAGGCGATGGAGCTCGGTGACGAGCGCGAGGGCAGGGTCCGGGTTGTCCGGTGCGGCCGCGGCCCAGCGGCGGAGCGTGGCCAGAGCGGCGTCGTGTTCACCGCGGCTTTGTTGCAGGCTGGCGAGCAGGCCGTTCATCTGTACTTCGTCGGGGTGGAGTGCAAGCTCTTTATTGACCTCTTCAGTGGCTTTGCTGATTTCGCCGAGCAGGTAAGAGGCGTAGGCGTACTCGCCCCAGAGCATGCGCTGCTGCGGGTTGAGGTCTTTCGCTTCGTCGAGCAGGCGCCTGGCGGTGGCGGTGTCCATCTGACGCAGGGCGTCGGTGGCCTGCGTGACGAGGCGCTCGGCGGTGGCATTGCGCGCCGCCGTGGGAGAGGCGGGTTCGCCGGCGGCCTCGTTGGAGGCCTTGGCGCCTGCCTTGACGAGTTGCAGGAAGGGGTAGCCGGTGACCTGACCATCCTCGGTCCAGGTCTTGTATGTCTTCCAATCGGAGGCCGGGATCCTGGGCTGAAGTACGGTGAGTTTGCGTTCAGCGGTGACGATACCGTTGTTGAGGTGGAACGTTGTGTCTGCGGTGGCGAAGGCCGCCCTGGCGTGGATGGCTTCGGGCAGCTCCGCGCTCCAACCTGTGGGCAGCTTGATCTCGACTGTGCTGGTTTCTGTTCGTGGCAAGCCGAGTTCGATGGAGCTTACGGGCGGCTCCTTGGCGTCCACGACTGGGAGCGAGATGGGCCAGAAGGGCTCGGTGACGCGGTTCTCACCCCAGTCGGCTTCTTTTACGCGTTTGTATTTGTAGACCAGCGTCAGCGGGTGCTCGAGATCATCGGGACGGCTGATTTCGGGATCGGTGGCGGTGCCGCCGTAGCCCATGGCGGTGATGAAGCGCTGCAGAAACTCCGGATACTGCGCGGGTGAGATCTGGCGAAGCAGGGCACGAAGCCCCAGTTCGTCGTCGTCATGGAAGGTGAGCGAGATGCGGGCTTCCGAGGTGAGGTCCTTGTCCAGCGTTTCGGTCGCGGACAGGGTGGCGAAGGCGGTAAAGGGTGGCGCCTGGGGCGTTTGCTGCACCACTGCGGGGCCGGAAGGAGCGATGACAAGGGCCTGCTGGTCGCGGATGAGGGGCATCAGGGTGCCCCAGGGCGCGACCTCCGCGGTGGTGTCCAGCCAGACGGGCTTGCCGTCCACCGCGACCTGCGTGATCAGGTGATTGAAGGCGGCAGGTGACGGCACTGCCGTGTTGAAGCGGACGCCTGCCCCGATCAGCACCGCTTCCGGATGCAGACCGATGGACGTGAGCATGGCGGCGAGCAGCGTGTGCTTGTCCTTACAGTCGCCGTACTGGTTAGCGAAGACCTCGGCTGCGGTATGAGGCTGATAGCGGCCGACGCCAAAGGCCACGCCGATATAGCGGATCTGGGTAGCGGCGTACTCGTAGATGGCCTGGGCTTTTTCAGCGTCGGTGGTCTTGCCGGCGGTAAGCTGGGCGACCTTAGCGTTGATGGCTGCGTCCGGCTGCGTGCGACCCGCCTGCAGTCCGCGATACCAGTCCCCTACGGCCTGCCAACTGGGAAACGTGGTCCAGGCGAAGGACGGCAGCGCGCCTTTGCGCAGGGCCAGGTCGGCTTCCGAGGTGAGGGGCTTCTTCCTGGCGGCGTCCGCGGCACCGGCAGCGGGCGCAGAAGGCGGCGCTGCTGGCGGCGGCGGCGGCGGGGCCGGTGGAGCGCTCAAGATGCTTTGCGTCCAGGTGATGACCCGGTCTGCGCCCTTGGTGGCGTCCGTGGGTGGGGCGATGTCGGGGTTGGTCCATACGGTCAGGTGGACAGCGGCGGGGACGTGCAGCTCGAAGCTCTCGTCCAGAGCGACGGCGTCTTGGGTGAAGGCGTCCTGGCCCCAGATCTGGCCTGGCACTTCGGGCCTGGTGCGCGTGACACGATTGCTCCACTCCAACATATCGCCGACGGCGAGGCTCTTGATGGGGAGCTGCAGGTTTTTGAGGTCGCTGTAGAAGGGCGCCTCGCGCGTGACCTGGGCCGGCTGCTCCAGCGCGCCGGAGACGGGCGTTTCGGCGACGGTGCCGTCCGGGTGGCGCACGCGAGCGTAGAGGAACTCGGCATGCTCTGCCGAGCCGGCGAAGGACATGGCGATGACGCCAAACTGGCGGACGGCGGCCTCGGTCTGGAGACGGATAACGAGCGTGTTTTCTCGTGTCCCTGTGCCGTCGGCCCGCATGATGACGACGCTGCGGCTGCGGACGATGACGGCGGGCTCTCCGGAGAAGTCGTCGGACGGGGCCGAGGTAGCCGCCTGGTGCTGGGCAGGCGCGGAGAGCTTCGCCTGCCCGGCGAGGCCGAGGGGCAGGGCGGCGGCAAGAAGACACACCAAGGGGCGAAACCGCTCAACGGCTCTCATACGGTGAGTATGTATAGCAGAAGTGGGCTGCGGATGCAGCGTCACTTTGGGGTGTAACTGATGGGGGAGGTGGAGGCTAGGTCTTGACGACGCGCATGGCGCGTCAGGATTTCAGAACCTGGGTGAAATCTGAGTTGTTTTCGAGACGAAACGCACGAAGTTCCCGGACAGCAGAAGGAAACCAGGGCAAAGCTTTAAGGTCCTGGATGGCAACAAACAATTGCGTAAGCCCTCCATCCGGATTGATGTACACGCTACCTTGCTTCCAGACAAAGCCAGAACGGCCCAAGGTCTTACGCACTTCGTCATAGGCGCGGTTGACGCGCTTTGGGTGCGACTTGTTCAGTTCAGCGACGATTAGGTCAAAGGTGATTGCGAACATCAGGGCTTAAGCGGGTCTTCAAGAACAGCCTGCAGATCGTATTCGAGGACTTCTCCACTCTCGATAACAACAATGCTTACTCTTGGATCGCCCTCTTCCGATGGTTGGGCCATGCCAGTCACTTCATACATGGGTCCCCACTCGCCAAAGGTGCGGATAGTCCCAACAACCTCTTCCGCCGGACGGGAAACGGGTAGGGATGCCATACACTGCCCTCCTTTGGGCGATTG
>CAXTRU010000009.1:0-8246 GCA_964246665.1 uncultured Acidobacteriaceae bacterium | reverse complement strand
CTTAGATTGAGTTCCTTGAGCTGGAGTTCGCTGACCGGGGTGGGGGCGGCGACCATGAGGTCGATGGCCTTGGCGGTTTTGGGGAAGGCGATCACTTCACGGAGCGACTGGGCACCGGCCAGGATCATGACGATGCGGTCGAGGCCGAGGGCGATGCCGCCGTGGGGTGGGGTGCCGTATTCGAGCGCATCGAGGAAGAAGCCGAAGCGCTCGTGGGCTTCCTCTTCGGACATGCCGAGCGTCTTGAAGATCTCAGTCTGGACGTCTTTGCGGTGGATGCGGATGGAGCCTGAGCCTAGTTCGGTGCCGTTGAGCACGACGTCGTAGGCGAGCGCGCGGACGGCGCCTTTGTCGTTCCAGAGGGCGCCGGACTTGATGTCTTCCTCATGCGGCGAGGTGAAGGGGTGGTGGGCGGCGTCCCAGCGCTTCCCTTCCTCGTTCCACTCGTACATGGGGAAGTCGGTGACCCAGAGAAAGCGGAAGTCGCGAGCGGTGCCGGTTTGGGTGTGGAGGCCGTGCTTGTCAGCGTATTTCTTGGCGAGTTCGAGGCGGAGGGCGCCGATGCGCTTGGGTATCCAGTGGGAGTCGTTGCCCCAGACGGTGGGGGTGCCGGGTTTGGGGGTGATGACGACGGCGAGGTCGTCCTGGGTGAAGGGGCCAGGGCTAAAGCCCTGTTGTGGCGGGGCCTGATCCCGCGGGCTAAAGCCCGCGGCTACACCGGGATCGGTGGCGGGTTTGGAGCCCGCGGCTACACCGGGTGAAGCAGGTCCTGGAGCAGGTGAGAAGCTGGCGGCGAAGGTGAGTTGTTCGGCGGTGAGCTTGGCGGCGATGGCCTCGGCGAGCGGCTGGAAGGCCTCGTTGGTGCGGAGGCGGGCGACGTCGAGGAAGTCCAGGCCGGTATCGCCTAAAGTCTTTCGGATCTCGTCGACAAGGGCGCGCTTTTGGGTGCCGCTCATGCCGGCGGCGGCCTTGGGAATCGTAAAGCCGTAAACCGGGAGCGTGGGGTCGATCTTCAGTGTTTCGCGCAGCTCGGGGGTGAGCGTGGCGGAGAGGTTGACCATGGCGGGCAGGCGCATGTCAGGCTTGTCGATGCCGTAGCGCTCGATGGCCTGGTCGTAGGTCATGTGGGGGAAGGCTTCGGGACCGAGCTCGATGCCGGCGGCCTTGAACGCGGCGCGGAGGAAGCCCTCGGCGACGGCGAAGATGGTCGCCTGTTGGGGGAAGGTCATCTCGAGATCGATCTGGGTGTACTCGGGCTGGCGGTCGGCGCGGAGGTCTTCGTCGCGGAAGCAGCGGGCGATCTGGAAGTAGCGGTCGAAGCCCGAGATCATCAGGATCTGCTTGAAGATCTGGGGCGACTGCGGGAGCGCGTAGAAATGGCCGGGGTGGACGCGGCTGGGAACAAGGTAGTCGCGGGCGCCTTCCGGGGTGGAGCGCGTCATGAACGGCGTTTCGACTTCAAGAAAGCCCTGCTCGACGAGGTAGTTGCGGATGGCCATGGCGACCTTGGAGCGCACGATAAAGTTGTGCTGTATCTCGGGGCGGCGCAGGTCGATGTAACGGTACTTCAGGCGGGTTTCCTCGTCCTTGATGGCGTCTTCGGCAGGGCTGAACGGCGGTGTTTTGGCGTCGTTCAGCAGCCGGAGGTCGCGGCCTACGAGTTCGACTTCTCCGGTGGCGAGATTGGGATTGCTGCCACCCTCGCGGAGGCGGACCGTGCCGGTGACGGCGACGACGTATTCGGGGCGGGCCTGCTCAGCCTTGGCGTGCGCCGCGGGCGCGATGGATTTGTCGAGTACGACCTGGGTGATGCCGCTGCGGTCGCGGAGGTCGAGGAAGATGAGGTCGCCATGGTCGCGGCGGCGGTTGACCCAACCCATCAGGGTGACGTTGGGGGCCGAGGCGGCGGGCGAAGCGTCCGAGGAGCGGAGGGCGCCGCAGCCGTGGGTGCGCTGCAGGGTGCCGAGAAAGTCTAAAGTCACGATGGAAGTATTGTACGGAGTCCGGCGGGTATGCTCAGACAATGTGGTGGGCTGCACGTTGCAGTCGGGGCTGGTCTCCCCACTTTGCAGAAGGATCCGCTATGCGCAGGTTTCGACTTTCCCTACTGCTGGCCCTGTTGCTGCTGGTTCCCGGCGGGTGCGCCGCGCCGGACACGATCGCTGATTTCTGCGGCGCTTCTGAAGGGGTACTTACGGCGTCAGTACCGGTGTTTGCGGACCTGGGCGCATCCTGTCTGCGGGTGAAGACACTGGAACAGGGCATCGGCACCTTTGCCGTGGTGAAGAGCGATTCAGGATGTGCAGCGATCGACGCGCAAGCGAAGGCTTCCGTGGCTGCGGCGAAGATCCTGGAACAGTACTTCGGCGCGCTTCATTCGCTGGCAAAGTTCGGAGCGGCCAAGCCGGCATCGGATGCCAGCACACTCGCCGCAGGGACGGCCGCGCTTGCGGGCTCGGATACCACCGCGCAGACAGCCATCGCGGCCATGGCCCAGTTCTTGACCACCGCAACCTTCAGTCGCCACTCGACACGATCCGCAACCAGCGACATGGTGCAGGTGAACCGCAACGTGGCTGCCGTTTGCGATGCGCTGATCACGATCTTGCAGACCAACTACGTCGACCAGGAGTTGGCCGACGAGGAACGCAAGCTCGCGGTGCATTACCGGGAGTTCGCGGTGGAGCACCCCGAGCCGCAGATGGTGGCTCTCCTTGACGAGCGCTGGCAGGCCGACCGAAAGGCGCTGGGAGCGCGACGCACAGCGGCACGGCAAGCGGTTGCGGCGTTGGAAGCAGTGAAGGCCGGAGTAGGGGCGCTAGCGGCGCGTGGCGACTCACTCAAAGCGAAGGAGATTCCGGCGCTGCTGGATCCGTACATCCAGCGCATGCAGGCGCTGCTGCCCGAAATGCAAAAAGCTGCTTAATTCCAGAAGACGGAGGAAAGTACCGTGGTCCCGGTTGCGTTCGATCCCGCTGCTGAAGCCAATCACCTTGCCAATTTGTTCTACAGCTGCTCGGCTGCTGTTGATGACCTCCGGTTGAGCCTTGCGCCCCCACCCTCGCGCGAGGACATGGCCCGCTTGAAGGACGAGGCGCAAGCGCTGGACGATCGCGCGCACTATTTCACCGCTACCGCAATTGGGGCCACCCTGCAGGCGATCCAGACGGAGCTGGACGGGATTAAGGCACTGACCGCGCGAGCCGTGGGTCAGCTGAGAGAGTTAAACGACGTGAGCAAGGCGATCAACCTGGCAACTCGCGTGTTGAGCCTGGGGACGGCGATTGCGGCGGGTGACCCGGCGACGATTCTGGCAGCCGTGCAGGCGCTAGGGTCGCTTCTGACGACATAACCCCCTTGAGGTCAGGACGGCGTGGAGACCACCGAAGAGGGCGTCTGGGTGGCTTGAGAGGAGCGCCAGCGGGGGCCGAGCTGTTTGGCTATGAAGTCGACGAGCAGCGCCAAGAGGCCACCCACTGCCGTATTGAGCAGCCGAATATCCGCGGCGGTGCGCTCCGAAAAGCCGCCGAACGCGAACAGAAAGACGGTGTACAGGGTGAGCACCGCCGAGAACAGGGCGTAGTTGACCGCCTGCAGCGCAAAGCAGAGATAGGCGGTGATGGCGATGAGCGTGAAGTAGAGCCAGTGTGGAAACGGCCCACGCATGTAGGCCAAAAAGGCGCAGAGGGCGGCGCCGACCAGGGTGCCCGCGGTGCGGGCGACGCCACGGCTCAGGGTGTTGGCCCACTTGGGCTTGAGCACAAGCATCGCCGTCATGGGCGCCCAATAGCCGTTGCGCAGATGCAGGTAACGGTACAGCGCGGTGCTGAGGCCGAGCGTGATGCCGAGTTTAAGGACGTAGCCGGTGGTGTCGGCGTCCCAGCGGAGTTCGTCGCGCAGGCAGACCCACAGCTGGAGCGCGCGGGTTCGCAGTTGGCGAAGGATCGGCAGCGGTGGCGGCGCGGCGGCGCGGGCGTTGCGGTGCACGAGCCGGAACGCCGCAAAGAGCAGCATTTGCAGCGCACCCCCGGCAAGCACCATTGAGGTGCGCCCGACGGCGTAGTGCAGACCGTTGGCGAAGTAGCTGGAAATAACGACGTAGACGCCGCATTGCTGGCCGATCCAGTTGGCGGTAGGGTCAAGCCCGGCCAGCAGGCCGTAGTTGATGGCCGCAAGCACGCAAAGCAGCAAAACGATGGGAGTCCACTGGGCGCCCAGGCTGCCGGCCAGCGTCGCAGAGGCGATGCCGAGGGTGAGCAACGCCATGCTGAGAAGGGTGGAGGAGAGTGCCTCGTGGAACACGGCAAAGCCGACCGTGAACGCGGCGCCGGCGGCGATGGAGCCGGCGCTGCGATGGCCCGTCACTTCGCCAAGGCTTAGCGCAATGACCACGGCGACCGTGGACTCGATCGCCGGGTAGGGAGTGCTCTTGTTCCAGGGAAAAAGGGCCGTGTCTTCAGAGATTTCGCGCAGGCGCAGCATCGGTAAACATCTGAGATTACCGTGCGCGGGGATGCGTTGGTCGGGCTGGACCGGTGCCGGTCCGGGAGTTTGCTCCAGCGACCGGCGGAAAGCCTGAAGATTAGGCCTGTGCTGCTTCCGCGGCCATGCGTTCGAGCGCTTGCGTGGACGGGTCGGCCACAGCCAACACCGCTGCGGGAGTTTCCGCGACGGCGCTGGCCCCAGCGGTCTGCCGAGGCATATCGGCGGCAGCAGCCGCGACGGCCTGCTCGACGGCAAGCTCCGGGGCATCAAGGCCGGCGACCTTGGCGACCGCGGCGGGCACACGCTTTAGCTGAAAGCAGGAGCGGCAAAAGACCGGGCGGCCCTGCGTGGGCTTGAACGGAACGGTGGTCTCAACGCCGCAAGCGGAACATTCTGTGCGGGTTTCGGTGCGCGACAACGGCAAAGCGGCCGCAACGGCACCATCCGGCGAGCGGCCCAGACCAGCGCGCTTGGCTTTGCACAGCTTGCAGCGCTTGGGGTCGTTCTTAAATTGCCGGTCAAAGAAGAAGAGTTGTTCGCCGGCAGTGAAGATGAAGTCACTGCCACAGTCAGAACACTTCAGAACGCGATCGATGAATTCCATAGCACCCTCTCCCCAACGTGCGGGACAAGGCGTGAGCGACAGAAAGGACCGTGGAGGAACGGTGCTCTCTGGGGCATCAGGCCTGTGATGATGTACTGCAAGGGGCCCGGGGCCGCATGGGACATCAATCCCATGGGGCATAAATGCGAAGGAGAGGGAGCCGCGCTGCGCCCCCTCCCCTGTCTTGCGACTGCTAGCGAGGGAGCTTAATCCTGCTCCTTGCGAACCTTCTTGCGATTGCGCTTGCGTGCAAGAGCTTCCTTGACGCGACGCTTTTCGCCTGGCTTTAGGTAGAAGGAGTGGCGCTTGACCTCTTTAATGATGTCCTCGGTCTGGACCTTGCGCTTGAAGCGGCGCAGGGCATTTTCAAGGGGCTCACCCTCCTGTACTCGAACCTCTGCCAAAAGAAACACCTCCAAACCTGCCAACGTGGCCGTCCTAAGAATACTGCCGATGCGTCCGTTTGCCGACACTTTTCTTCTGACAAAAAGGTTTCCTCCAACGGGTTACGTCTAACGCCGACACCTACACTGAAAGTGGAGTTGCGGACCTATGTTGCGTGCGTTTGCGGGACACTTCCCGCTGGTTCCAAAAGGCTCGTATATCGACGCATCCGCCCAGGTTTTGGGCGATGTGGTGCTTGGCGAGCAAAGCAGCGTGTGGATGAACGCGGTGCTGCGCGGCGATGTTCACTCCATCCGCGTGGGCGCGCGAAGCAACGTGCAGGACAACGCTGTGCTCCACGGCCAGCGCGGTGTGTGGCCCGTGGTGGTGGGCAATGGCGTCACGATCGGCCATGGCGCGATTGTGCACGGGTGCGTGCTGGACGATGACGTGCTGGTGGGGATGGGCGCGGTGATTCTGAACGGCGCCAATGTGGGTGCGGGGTCGATTATTGCCGCGGGCGCGGTGGTGACGGAAGGGATGCAGGTGCCGGCGGGGTCGCTGGTGGCGGGGGTGCCCGGCAAGGTGCGGCGCGCGCTGAACAGCACCGACCTGGACCTGATCCGCAGCTATGCGCAGAACTATGTGGAATACACGGCGATCTACCTTGCCGAGGCGGCGAACGCCGGGTCTGAGCGATAGCAGCTTCGCTCGTTCGTTTGTTTGAGAAACCGGGAGACTTCCTCCTGGCCGAGAGGCGTCGCGTAGGGCGCGGGGTGCCCCGCGCCCCGCGCCCCGCGCCCTCGGACGGGCGCCCGTAGCCCGCCGCCCTCGAACGCTCTACTGCGGTTGGGTCTTTTCGGTAGCGTTGGTGGCCTTGTCCTGTGCCTTCACGGCCTTGGAGTTGGCTTTGGCAGCCTTGGCCTGGTCTTTTGCGGCTTTTTCGTCACGCTTCTGCTGCTTGCGCTGCGCCTTCATGTCGCTCTTGGACATGGGGCCGGTGGCGGCGCTGGGCGCGGTCGTCGTGGTGGTTGTGGTGCTGGTGCCGTTGGGGGTCACGGGCGTTTGATTAGTGACCGGAACGGTGCCCGGTTGCGGACCGGCAGGCGTTGGGGTCTGGGCCGCGAGGCCGAGCGGCAAAGCGAAAACGACGGAAAGGGCGAACTTTGTTACGCGCATACGAGCAAACTCCTCTTCGCCCTGCGCTTGGGTGGCGCGAAAAGGGCGGCTCCAGTGCGATGCGCGCGATAGAGGTGGTGATGCTTACCGGCGGCCTTGGTGAGGCCCGAACTGGACGTTGTGCCGCGCTTAGTCTCGGCGCAAGAGCCGTGGCGCGAAGAGCAAAAGGGCCCCGAGTTCGGCAAGTACACCGAGTTCCGCGTCAAAACGAGCACTGATGAGGCTGGGCGCGGTGTGCGGGGCGAGGGCGAAGAGTGCCAGCGTGAGCACGACGCCGGAGCCCAGCGCGAGGCGGGGCCCCCAGCCAAGCCATGGGATAACGCGTGGTTGCGGCTGGGCGGCGGCGGAACGGGCGACGCGTGTGGCGAAGTCGGATGGGATGGAGATGACGGGCGGCTGGCTGAGGGCGCGGGTGATGGCGGTGTCGAGCGCCGAGGGTGGGAGCGGGCCGGAGGCCGGGAGCGTATTCGGCGCTGAAGTGGAGGCGGAGTGCGTGAGATGGGTGCTGACGGGCTTCATCCGGCCCTCCTTGCGAAAGCGTACTCGGTTGGACGTGGTGGCGCGGCCAGACGTTGTTGCACGGCGGCGGCGAGCCGCTGGCGGCCGCGGTGAAGGTGAGTGCGTACAGTGTTGACGGGCAGGCCAAGGGCATCCGCGATGCCTTCGTACGTAAGGTTCTCCTGGTGAAACAACACAAGGACGGCGCGCTCGGCTTCGGGCAGGGTGAGCAGGGCGCTTTCGACGGCCTGCTGCGTTTCGCGCTCGCTGAGGAGCTGTTCGGGAGTTTGCGTGTGTTCGCCGGCGGAGGCGTTCGCGGGTTGGTTTTCGAGCCAGGCGGACGGCTCGTCCTCGTCGGGCAGGGCCGGGATGGGAGCGATGTGTTCGCGGTCGCGGCGACGGCGTTTCCACTCGTCCTGGGCCACGTTGAAGGTGATGCGATAGAGAAAGGTAGAAAGCTGGGCGTCGCCGCGGAAGTCAGGGAGCGCTCGATAAAGGCGGAGGAAGACCTCCTGGGCGAGGTCTTCGACGTGAGGACCGGGGCCGGTAAGGCGGTGCAGGGTGCCGAAGACGGAGTTCTGGTGCTCACGTATGAGCACTTCGAAGCCTTCCGGAGATGTCCAGTCGCGGCGCATGGTGAGGAGCGGGGTATGACCGCGACGATAGCGGAAAGTTTCATGGGGAGCCTTGAAACTTTGGCATGGGCCAGCGGTCTTACCGCGCGATAACCCAAAGCAAGGTGCGGCGCGGGTTTCGGAGGGCGTGATGACTGTTTTGTTTTCGGCAATGGCGATGATCGAGGCTGAGGGTTGGTACAACAGCCCGTTCATCATCCCGGTGGCAGGGTGCGCGATGATTCTCGGCATTGTGGCTTCCGGCGCATGGGCACGTGTGCGGTCCATGGAGATCAAGTCACAGGAGCGGTTGGCGCGCATCGCGCATGGACTGCCCGTGGAGCCGGATTGGCCTGAGACGACAGAAAAGGCACCGGCGGCGGAGGTTGGTGAAGACCCACCAGGCTTCCAGGGATACAAGAGGCTGAAGCAGTATCAGCAAAATCTGAAGCGGTCGGATGACGGCGCGGGTGCCCGCAGGG
>CAXTRU010000008.1:9061-24523 GCA_964246665.1 uncultured Acidobacteriaceae bacterium | reverse complement strand
TGCCGGAGTGGATCGTCGCCGTCGTGGACGGGCAGATCCTGCCCAAACAGGACCGTGAAACCCTGACCTCCCACGGGCCGGAAGCGATTCTCGAGCTGCCCGGCAGCGATCCTTCCGTTGAACTGCATCTCGGTGGCGGCACGGAGCTGCCGGAGGTCGACCGCCTCGTGCTGTTTGTCGTCGTGCCGCAGAGTGTGGAGCGCTCCACGCTGCGCTTTACCGCTTCGGTCTCGGACGACGGGCACGTGTGGACCAAGGCCGGTACCAGTGCCGGCTCGGAGCCCATGGACCCCGCCAACTACCCACCGGACCTGGTGCGCGGCGCCCATGTGATCATGCCTTCCATTCCGCTGGGCGGGCCGCACAGAAGCCGCTACTACCGCGTGGAGCTCTCATCCAGTAACGGCGGCACCCCCTCGCCCTTTGGGTCCACATTTCGCCTGGGCCAGGTGGAGTTTCATCGCGGCGACAAGCGCGTCAACCTGGGTGGACCCTACAGCTTCACCAGCGCGTGGAAGAGCGCGGGGCTGGATGAAGAGTGGGTCTCGGTTGACCTGGGTGAAGGTGCGTCCTTCGACTCCGTGAAGCTGCACTGGATCGCTCGCGCTGCGGAAGGCAAGCTGCAGATGTCGGACGATGCGCACCAATGGCACGATCTGCAGGCGCTTCCTGCTGGCGACGCGACCAACACGTCTGCGCCAGACGACATCAAGCTGGGTTCGCCGTCTCGAGCGCGCTACCTGCGTGTGCTGATGACGCGTCCTGCTTCCGCGCACGGCTACATCCTGAGCGAGCTGGAGGTTTGGGGTCGTGGTGGATACACGGTGAAGCCCCACGCGCCGCTGATGGCGAGCGGCAATCGCCTGACGCTTTCCGGTGGAGCGTGGACGCTGCAGCGCGCGCCGCAGGTTGACGCCGCTGGTGAGGCCATCTCCGCCGCTGGCTACAAGGACGAAGGCTGGGTTGTGGCCACGGTTCCCGGCACCACGCTGACTTCGTACCTGAATGCCGGTGCGATGCCTGATCCCAACTACGGGCAGAACCAGTTGCATGTGTCGGACTCGTTCTTCTATGCGGACTTTTGGTATCGGACGGAGTTTCAGGCGGCTGCGGCAAAGGCCGGCGAGCTGCAGTGGTTGCATCTTGACGGCATTAACTGGAAGGCCGAGGTCTATCTCAACGGGGAGAAGCTTGGGCGCGTGGACGGCGGCTTCATCCGCGGACGGTTCGAGGTTACGGGCAAGCTGAAGTCAGGTCCCAATGCGCTGGCGATTCGAGTCATCAAGAACGACACGCCTGGAAGCTGTAAGCAGAAGACGTATGAGAACACCGGCAAGAACGGCGGTGGGCTTGGCGCCGACAACCCGACGTATCATGCGTCCATTGGCTGGGACTGGATTCCTACGATCCGTGGTCGCAACACGGGCGTGTGGGCCGACGTGTCGTTGCTGACGACAGGGCCTGTGACGCTTGAGGATCCGCTGGTCACAAGCAAGCTGCCGTTGCCTGACATCAGCCATGCGGATGTAACGCTTGAGGTCTTCGCCGTGAACCATACGGCCAAGCCGTTCACGGGGACACTGCGCGGCACGTTCGGTGACGTTGCCTTCGAGCAGAAGGTGGACCTTGGCGCCAACGAGCGCAAAGCTATTCGACTGTCGCCTGAGACGCACAAGCAGATGCGCCTCGCGAAGCCGCAGTTGTGGTGGCCTGTCGGCTATGGCGAACCGCACTTGTATGACGTGGAACTACGCCTCGAAGGCCGCGGCGGCACGCTCGACCGCAAGGCCTTCAAGGCTGGTGTTCGTCAGATGACCAGCGACGAGAACGGCGGCGTGTTGCACATGTTCATCAACGGCCGTCGCTTTATCGCCAAGGGTGGTAATTGGGGCTTTGGCGAGTCGATGCTGCGTTACCGTGCGCGTGAGTATGACGCGGCGGTGCGCTATCACCGCGAGATGAACTTCAACATCGTGCGCAACTGGGTTGGGCAGATCGGCGATGAGGCGTTCTACGACGCGTGCGATCGGCACGGTGTGGTGATTATGCAGGACTTCTGGCTTGCCAATCCTTGGGATGGACCTATCCCTGAGGACAACGGGATGTTCCTTGCCAATGGGTGGGATTACGTTGCGCGCATCCGCAATCATGCGTCCATTGGGCTGTACTGCGGACGCAATGAGTGGTTTCCGCCGGCGCCGTTGCAGACGGGCATCAAGCAGATCCTTGCGGAGCTGCATCCTGACATTCCGTATATCGGCAGTTCGGCTGATGGGCCTGTGAGCGGTCATGGACCGTATCGCGCGCTGCCGACAGCGCAGTACTTCGAGATCGCCGACACCAAGCTGCACTCCGAGATGGGCGCGCCGGCGATTCCGCCTGTCGAGAGTGTGCGGGCGATGATGCCGGAGCAGGCGGTTTGGCCGCAGGGGCTCGATTGGGGCCTGCATGACTTCACGCTGATCGGCGCGCAGGGAGGCGAGGCCTTCCGCACGCTGGTGGACGATGCCTATGGTGGTGCGACGAACGGCGAGGACTGGATCAAGCTGGGTGAGATCGTCAGCTATGAAGCGTATCGCGCCATGTTTGAGTCTCAGAGCGTGCATCGCGCGGGCGTGCTGTTGTGGATGAGTCATCCGTGCTGGCCATCGTTTGTGTGGCAAACCTATGACTTCTACTTCGCGCCGACAGCCTCGTACTTTGCCAGCAAGAAGGGTGCGGAGCCGCTGCACATCCAGTGGAACTCGTCGAAGGACACCATTGAAGTGGTGAACTACAGCGCGGGCAACGTGAGCGGACTGACGGCGCTGGTCGAGGTGTTCGACGTGAACGGCAAGAGCCTTGCACAACAGAGTGCTCCGATTGCGCAATCCGCGGAGGACAGCACGACGACGGTGCTGCCGATGCAGTATCCAGCGAACCTGAGCCGCGTGCATTTCCTGCGGCTGACGTTGAGCGAAGGAAGCAAGGTGCGGTCCACGAACTTCTACCTGCGTGGCCTGGAGCAGGGCGACTACACGGGCATTCGTGCGCTGGGCAAAGCTACTGTGTCCGCCGAGACCACGAGCGAACGCAACGGCGACCGATGGCGGTTGACGACGACGTTGAAGAATAGGTCCGCTGTGCCTGCGCTGTTTGTGCGGCTTGAGGCGCAACGGGCGCGTAGCGGTGATCGCATCTTGCCAGCGATCTATGACGATGGCTACTTTGCGATGATGCCTGGCGAGACGAAGATCGTGGTCACCGAGGTGAGGGAAGCGGATACGCGTGGCGAACGGGCGAAGATCGGGGTGAAGGGTTTTAATTTGAGAGCGTGAGGCGTTGCGGTACCCCCTCCCCCTAGGGTGGGGGTATTTGGATGACAAAATGCTTGTTTGCAACGAGTTACAGCAACCCTGTGTCCGCAAAATATTGTAAACAAAGAACTTGCCCGCAAAATGTCTGGAATGAACAAGTTACGGGCGGAGTGGGCGTTGTGGCAGTTTTGTGTTTTTGATAGCCAGAGCGAGTGTAGCGGGTTGCGGCGTAATTCTACGCAAGTGAGGTGCCGGTTTGCGTGGGCATGCCTCGGGTGCGCAGTTGGGAGTTAGTGGTCGTCGGTCCAGGGCTAAAGCCCTTGGTCTCTCGCGTCCGAACCCGCGGCTAAAGCCCGCGGCTACACCGGTGGGGTGCCTGGTGAGATTACAGGTGAGCGGGCTTTGTTCCAGGGCTAAAGCCCTTGGTACCTTGCCGTTCTGAACCGCGGGCTGAAGCCCGTGGGTAGACGGGGAACGCTAGCTGCGGCTTCCCCGGGCTTGGAAGCTGCGGCTACATCGGGCATGCAAGCTGCGGCTACATCGGGTTTGCAAGCTGTGGCTACACCGGGAATGCAAGCCCACGGCTACATCGGGAATGCAAGCTGTGGCTACACCGGGAATGCAAGCTGCGGCTACGCCCAGGCATGTAGGTAAGTTGGGGGTCGTCGTTGCACAACCAAAGTGTTATTGCCTTATTCACATACCTTTGATCGAGGTGCGCTCTTTTAGAGAAGGCGCTCACTGCCACCCCTGGCACGTGCGCCCCCCTTTGGAGAAGCCAAGTTCATGAAGACGTCCAGAAGCAAAATTCCTCTAGCGATGGCAGCCTACCTGGCCACGCTTCCTTGCGGGCTGGCCACGGCGCAGAGTGCCGATACCAGCGTCACCATCGCTCCGAAGTCCAGCGCGGCTGTGCAGGCCAAGGTGGTCAGCCCGGAGCGCGAGATCAAACTGACGCAGGCGCAGAAGGTGCAGCTGCTGCAGCAAAAGGTCAAGTACGTCTTTGTGCTCTTCCAGGAAAACCGGTCGTTTGACTTCTACTTCGGCAGCTATCCCGGCGCCCATGGGCTGTACTCGCAGTCGCCTGCGGAGACCCCCGGCTTCTACCAGCCGATCATCAACACCGATGGCACCATCGGGACCATTCAGCCCTTTCTGATCCCGCAGACGGTGACCAACAATCTGGGCCAGACGGTGCCGATCTATCCGGCGGATACCGACTCCGTCAACCACTCGCACACCGCCTACATCCAGAAGATCGACTTTACCGGCGGCGTGACCAAGAATGACGGCTATGCGCTGGCAGAAGAAGGCCTGACCATCACCAACGGCGTGCCGAGCGGCAAGCCTACGCCGGCCAAGAAGCAGATGGGCGAGCTCGTGATGGGCCACATCGACTGCAACACCGCGCCGGTGATGTGGAACTACGCGGACCGCTTTACGCTATTCGACAACTTCCACCAGACCGTTCTCTCGGCCTCGACGCCGAATGCCATTGCGATGATCGCCGGGCAGTCCGGTGAGACGCAGTGGGTGAAGCACCCGGAAGACAGCACCAAGGCGTTCGGCTCCGTCGGCGGCAATGGTGTTCCCGTGGTCAGCGATGGCGACCCGTTCTGGGGATCGCAGCTGGACTACTTCGGCAGCAATCAGCCGGCGAACCCACCCGCCGGCAATCCCGAGGTCAACCTGACCTTCGCCTCCCTGCCGCTAAGCTTTATGGGTAACGAGGCCGGCACGCTGACGCAGCAGGACTCGCAGCCGCAGACCGACCTCACCGATATCGAAAAGGACATCAAGGAATTGACCGGCAGCAACCAGATGCCGACCAACTGGGGCTGGTACCAGCAGGGCTACATCCCGACCGGCACCACCGCGCCCAGCAATGAGCCGCTGACCGACTATATTGCGCACCACAACGGGCCGCAGTACTTCGGCTATGTGTCCAACAACCCGCAGATCACGCCGCACCTCCACAATCTCAGCCAGGCGTTCACGGACATCCAGGGCGGCAAGCTGCCGGCCAGCGGCGGCGTGTTCTACCTTCGCGGTGGGTACAGCAACATCGAAGGGCTGAACCCTGTGGACCCGAACCCGGCCCTGCGGACAGTGTTTAACGGCAACGACGATCACCCGGGCTACTCCGATCTGCAGATCTCCAGCGCGCTGCTGGCGCAAGAGGTCAATGCGATTGCGCAAAGCCCGTACTGGTCGCAAAGCGCCATCATCATCGCGTATGACGAGACCGACGGCCTGTATGACCACGCCCCGGAAGTGATCCGCAACTACGACCCTTACGGCAATCCGCTGGATCAGGGACCGCGCATCCCGGCGATCGTGATCTCGCCCTACGGCGTGGTGCACGGCGTCGCGCATGAGGCCACCGAGCATAGCTCCATCATCAAGTTCATCAACCTGCTGTACGGTCTGAAGCCGCTGGCCGACCTGCCCGATGAGAAGCAGGCGCGCGCCAAGGGCGTCACCACGCTGGGCCAGGCCTACCTTGGGCCGGCCGATGGCAATACCCCGGGCGTGGGCAACATGCTCACCGCCTTTGACAACAACCGGCTGCTCGGGACGATGGCGCCTATCGAAGCCAGCTTCGCTGAGATTCCGGCGAACCTGTATGCGAAGCTGCCGCAGTACAACAACAACGGCTGCCAGATCCTGAACATCCAGCCGACCGACCATGGCTTGCCGAACCCCGTGCCGGCCGACTTCAACCCGCGTCCGGGCTCTTCGCCGGGAACCCCCACCGTTTCTCCCTGGACGCCCTAGCCTGTTGTTGCAACCGCTGAGTAGGTGGCAAAAGGGGGAGGGCCGACAGGCCCTCCCTCACCTTTAGGCTGAGAGCCTGTGCTGTGCATGCGCGCAGGTGCGCTGGAAATGTTGGGAGACGATGATTCGCTCAAGCTTCTTGTTGTTGCTGTCGTTTGTGGTCAGCGTGGGGATGCCCGCGCAGCAGGCTCTGCAAATGCCCCCCAAATCCGCCGCGCCCCCGGTGCCGCGTCCGGCCCTCGCGCACCCCACGTTGGACCACATCCGGTCGGTCAACGCGGTTACGTGCGGCGTCTCCAAGGAAGAAGAGGACTACTCCCGCGGCGAAGATCACGGCAACCGGGCGGCGTTCGACATCGACCTGTGCAAAGCGGTGGCCGTCGCCACGCTGGGGACGGGGGCGCACCTCGTGATCAAGAGCTTTCCGGATGAGGCTTTCGCCGTGCGCGCGCTGCGTGCGGGTGAGGTCGACCTGGTCGCCACGGCGAGCCTTGCCGTCGCGCATACGGCGCAGGACCTTGCGTTCTCCGCCCCCGTTCTGCTGGACGGGCAGGGTTTCGTGGTGCCCAAAAGCGCCGGTGCGCACACCCCGCTGGACCTTGCCGGGAAGAAGGTCTGCTTTTTGACCGGGTCGGTGGCGGAGGATGGCCTGCATAGCTATGCCGCGGCCCATCACATCACCTATGTCTGGTATCCGTTCTCGGAGGCGGGCGAGATGGAGGCGGCGTTCTTCACCGCCAACTGCGATGCGGTGTCCAGCGATCTGACGTCGCTGGCCAATATCCGCGCCATTGACCCGCGGCGTGCGCACGAGTTCACGATTCTGCCGGAGACCATCCGGCCGGACCCGCTCGGCATGGCCACCTGGGCCGGCGATCCGCGCTTTGCGAGCATTGTGTACTGGACCGTGGAGGCGTTGCTTGGCGCGGAGCAGCGCAGCATCACGCAAAGCGGTGTCGCGACCGCCGGCACAAGCACCGACCCCGAGCTGCAGGGCTTTCTGGGCCAGCGGCTTGGAACCGGCGCGATGCTTGGCCTTCGCGATCATTGGGTGGCTGAGGTGATCGCCGCTGTGGGCAACTACGGCGAACTGTGGGAGCGCGATCTTGGGTCGGGCTCGGCGCTGGCCTTGGAGCGCGGCAACAATTGCCTGGTCACAAGCGGCGGGGAACTCGCCGTTGTTCCGCTGCGCGAACACTGAACTGTAGCAGGGCGATACACACGCATCCAGGCAGGTACCTCCGGTGCGCCAAACGGTTCCGCTATGGAACCTTTGTTGTATTCTCGCGGAAAATCCTCACCGTTACAGTTGCGTTACAGCGGAAACCACGGGACGGCTTGTACCTATTTTCCGACGGAGGGAACGACCATGCGGACTCCGACCTTTCAACAGATCGACTCGGATCTTTGGCAATGGGGCGACTGGTTTATTGCCTACGCCTGCGGCAGTTTCTGGCTGCTCACCGCAGCGGCACGGGAGTTTGGCCCCTTTCAGCACTTCGACCAGGCGTATTGCCAATCGGTGTACCTGGCCTAATCAGGGTATGTGGCCGCACGCGGTCGCCTGCGACCTTCTGAGCACGGCCCGGCTACGCCTCTATTGAGCTGGCAAACCGAACATGCTTGCCACCAACGTCAACCCCTCGTCGCGCGTGTGGATCGTGCCTTCCAGCTGCGCATCCTCCGCCGCGGTCAGCATCTCGCGAAAGCCCGGCCCAGGCCGGTACCCTGCGCGGATCAGATCATTGCCGCTTAGCAGCAAGGCGGGTTTGATCTGCTCTTCGCCCATGGACTCGAGGTGCTGCCGGGCGTACTCGTAAGGCCCAAGCATCTTGTGTGAACTCATTACGTCGGCATAGTGCAAGGCGAGATGCTCGTCGAACTGCGGCAGGCGAAGAAACCGCTTCAGCGTGGACTGCTTCATCTTGGGCACATCGCCAAACTGCATGTGGTGCTTCACCAGGGCAAGGATCTGCGCGCAATCATCATTGGAAAAGCGCAGCCGGTTCAGGATGGCCCTTGCGACTGCGACGCCGATCTCCGCATGGCCGTTGAAGCGAATGCGGTCCCCCGGCTTGTTCGGGTCTGGCGGCGTAAACGTGGGTGGCTTGCCGACATCGTGCAGCAGCATGCCCCATGCGAGCGTCCCGCTGGCACGGGCCGGTAGGTGCTCCAGCAGCATCAGCGTGTGCACCCATACGTCGCCCTCAGGGTGGTATTCGGGCGGCTGCTCACAGCCTCTCATGCGCGCAACTTCGGGCAGCAGCACGGGCAGCAGGCCGGTCTGGTCCAGCAACTCAAAGCCACGCCGTGCGGCGCCTTCGGTCAGGATCTTGGTCAGCTCTTCCCGGATGCGTTCACAGCTCACCACCGTCACCTGTGCGGCCAGTTGCTGCATGGCGCGCATCGTCACAGGCTCGAGGGTGAAGCCAAGCCGCGCGGTAAAACGCACGGCGCGTAGCATGCGCAGCTTGTCCTCGGTAAAGCGCCGCACCGGGTCACCGATGGCGCGAATCACACCCGCAGCCAGGTCTGCCTGGCCTTCCACAAAGTCCAGCACGCAGGACGGTAGTTCCTCCCCGGCCTCGAAGCGCTCCGCGTCGAGCAGAAGGCCGTTGATCGTGAAGTCGCGCCGCAACACATCTTGGCGGGGATCGTCGGCAAAGACGACGCTATCGGGCCGGCGGCCATCGGTGTACGCGCCGTCGGACCGGAACGTGGCCACCTCCGTCGCGATGCGCTCGCCGTCGTCTTCGCGGATCACCAGCACGACGCCGAAGTGCGCCCCCACCGCCTCCGTGCGCGGAAAAAGCCGCATCACCTGGGCGGGCGTGGCAGCCGTGGTCACATCGAAGTCGCTGGGCTCCACGCCGAGCAGCAGATCGCGCACACAGCCGCCGGCAAAGTACGCCTGGAAGCCGTTCGATTGCAGCGTCTTCACGACCGCCAGCGCGGCCCGATACCCGGAACTCTCGGTCAACAACACAGATCCTTGGATGCGGCAGGCGTGTGAATCTGTCCACCCGCGTCATCGCCGGGCTGCCCCGCGGAGGTCGCCCTAATGCAACGTCTCCGGGATTACGGCGTACTGCAGCAACAACTCAAAAGGCACAATCTCCAGCGTCGCCTCATGCGTTGCTTCCAGGACGACAGGGCAGCCCGCGCCGGCACGCTGTGCCTCCAGCCAGCGGGCCGCGCACACACACCAGCGATCCCCCGGCTTCAAGCCAGGAAAGCCATACTGCGGCATGGGCGTGGACAAGTTGTTGCCCAGCCGCGCCGAGGTTTCCAGAAACTGTTCGTTCACGATACAGCAAATGCTGTGCAGCCCCAAATCATCCGGTCCCGTATTGCAGCATCCATCGCGGTAAAAGCCGGTCATGGGTTCGCAGCCACAAGTTTCCAACGTTTGCCCGAGCACATTCTTTTGTTTCTTTTTTGTCTCGACGCCAGCCATGCCGGTGATTGTAGTGCTCCGGACATACCAAGCGAAAGCTCGTTCTGCTTTGGGCAACACTATTGCCGCGCCGCCGCTCCGCTCGGATCCGCGGGCTGAGCGATTGGAAGCGAGATACGAATCGTTGTGCCGCGGCACCGTCCCCGCGTGGAACTGCGCAGGCGCAAAGAGCCGCCCTGCTCTTCCACAATGCCGCGCGTCACCCACAATCCTAGCCCCGTGCCCCGTTCGCCCTTGGTGGTAAAGAACGGCTCGAAGATGGAGCGCAGGTTTGCCTTTTCGATGCCATGGCCGGAATCAGACACGGTAACAACAGCGCACGGCCCCAACAGGCGTGCCCGCAACAGGATGCGGCCGCCCGTATGCTCCATGGCCTCCAGCGCGTTGCCCACGATGTTGGCAAACACCTGGCGTAGCGATGGGTCGAACTGCGCCTCCTGCAAGCCCTTGCTGTAGGTCGTGTCGATCTCGATGGCGTGCTGTTTGGCGCGCGAATCAAACAGCTGGACCACCTCTTTCAGCAGGCTTTCCAAATCCAGCGTGCGCCCCGGCACCTTGCGGTAGAAGCTCAACGTCGACCGCGTGATGTGCCCCACGCGATCCAGCTCACGCGCGGCGATGCTGACCAACTCCTGCGCTTGGGGGCTTAGGTCGGTGCTCTGCAGCAGGTAGAAGATGTTCGTCAGCGCCTCGAGCGGGTTGTTGATCTCGTGCGCCAACGTGTTGGCCATGCGGCCGGCCGCAGCAAGACGCTCTGAGTTGATCAGCCGCGACATCAGGTCCGCCGTTTCGCGCTCCGCCGCACGCCGGGCGGAGATGTCCTCGACGACCCACAACAGCGTCGACTCCGGCACGCCGGTCACCCCGTCATGCCGCAGCAGCGAAACCGTCAACTGCGCCGGAAAGGTCGCTCCGTCGGTCCGCAACAGGCTGCGCTCCACGCGGTAGCCGGTACGCGCGCCGCTCAGCAACTCAGCTTGCAGCGCCGCATCCAGGCCTTGCTCCGAAGGAAGCAAAAAGTCTTCGAGCTTCAGGGCGATCAATTTATCCTGCGGCAGGCCCAGCATCTGCGTCAGTCGCTGGTTGACCAATACGAAGTGCCCATTCACGGTGGTGTGAGCCATGCCCACCGCAGCCTGGTTGAAGGTCGCGGAAAAGCGCTGTTGCGCCAGCCTCAGTTCCGCTTCGGTGCGCAGCCGCTCGCGCCGCCGTTCCGCATCGCTCAGCTCCCGCTCAATGGCGGGCAGCAGCCGTTCCAGGTGGCCCTTCAGGACGTAGTCATGGGCGCCCGCACGCATCGCGTTCACCGCAGACACCTCGTCAATGGTGCCCGAAACGATGATGAACGGCAGGTCCATCCCGCTCGCCTGGATCAGCGCAAGCGCATCACGCGCACCGAAGCTGGGCAGCGTGTAATCGGCGATCACCAGGTCCCACGGCTTTGGGTCGGCAAGGCTTTCCTGCAACTGCGCCGCCGTTTCCACGCGTCGTGCATCCACGGCATACCCGGCGCGCCCCAGGTGCCGTTGCAACAGCAACGCGTCCTCCTCATAGTCTTCAATGATGAGGACACGAAGCGGCTTGCGGCTTACACTTACAGCGCCGGCGGACATTGATTCAGCAATAACCAGTACATGCCGAGCTGCTTGGTGGCCTCGGCGAAGTCAGTGAAGTTTACAGGCTTGCGGATGTAGCTGTTCACACCCAGGCGGTAGCTGGCAACAATGTCGCGCTCTTCGTCGGACGAGGTCAAGACCACCACCGGAAGGAGCGCGGTTTTATCAGACGCGCGAATGGCGCGCAGTACGTCCAGCCCTTCCACCTTCGGCAGCTTCAGGTCCAGCAGAACGAGTTGGGGGATCGCCTGCGTGCCGTCCAGAATGCCGCGCATAAACTCCAGCGCCTCTTCACCGTCACGCGCCACCCGGATGTCATTGGCGACGTTGGCTTTGCGCAAGGCCCTGATCGCCAGTGCCTCGTGATCCGGATCGTCCTCTACCAGCAGAATCATGCTTTCACTCATCTCATCGCCTTCCGGCCTTAAAGTCTCACGCTGCAATTTAGCCGTTCAGCGTGAATGAAAACGTAGCGCCCGCTCCGGTGGCGCCTTCTGCCCAGATCCTGCCATGGTGACGGCGCACGATGCGCGACACCGTGGCGAGTCCAATGCCTGAGCCTTTGAAGTCACGGTCCCCATGCAAGCGCTGAAAGGCGGTAAACAGCCGGTCAACGTATTGCATGTCGAACCCCGCTCCATTATCCCGGATAAAGTATACGGTCTCGCTACCCTCAACCCTGTGGCCGAACTCCACCCGCGCCCCCGGCGTCTTGGAGGTGAACTTGAGCGCGTTGCCGAGCAGATTCTCAAAGGCAACCCGCATGAGCCGTGGATCCGCTGCGGCCACAACGTCAGGCTCCGCCACGAAGGCAACCTCACGCCCCGGCTCATTGGCAAGCAGCTCCCCGAAGACCAGACTTGCGAGTTGCGTCAGGTGAACCTGCTCGCGTTGTAACTCGCTCCGGGTTACGCGCGAAAGCTGCAACAGCGCATCGATCAGGGTTCCCATCCGCTGCACGCCGCCACGGACCCGCTGGATGTAATCTCGCCCTTCCTCATTCAGCACATCCGAGAAATCCTCAGCCAGCGCCAGCGAAAAGCCGTCGATCGTCCGCAACGGCGCCCGTAGGTCATGCGACACCGAATACGAAAAGGCCTGCAGCTCCTGGTTGGACACTTCGAGCTCGCGCGTTCGCTGCTCCACGCGGTGCTCCAACTCTGTATTCAGCACGCTGAGCTCGGCGTTGACGCTGCTCAGGCGGGCATTCAACCCGCTGATCTCCGCGGCCCGAGCGGCCAGCTGCTCCCGGTCCTGACTCGCATTCACGAGCTGCTGCGCGGCAATCACCAGCAGCGCGATATCCAGCAAAACCGCCCCGGCAAAGGACCAGATGGTGTAGCGCCGGGCCGCATGCGCGTCGTCTTCCCGCTGCTGCAGCAGGCGATCTTCTTCGCTTTCGATCTGCTGGATGCCGTACTTGACGCTGATGCCGCCATCCGGGCTGTCCGCCAGCGCCGGCCGCAGCGCCGTGAGCGAGAGCGGTTCACTGGGCCGTCCACGGCGCATGGCCATGGCCGCATCCAGCGCTCCCAGTTTCACGCTGATCCGCTTGCGCAGCAGGCTGATGCGCGCCTGTTGCGCACGATTATCCTCAGTCAGCGTTTGCAGGCGGTCGGTGCCCGCATACACGCTTTGCACGGCTGCGGCATACCGCGCGCTGAACTCCGGAAGCCCGGTGAGCAGGTAAGCCCGCGCCCCGCTGTTTGCGGTGCTCATGCTCAGGTACACATCTTCAGCTTGCGTGCGAACCTGCAGGGTGTGCGCCAGCCAATCCTGCGCGTCGAACAGCTTCCGCAAAGCGCGATCCGCGATCCAGGCGTTCAACAAAACCAGAAGGATAGGCACCACCATAAACAGGCGGTAGCGGCTCTTGGAGGTCATCACCCAACACGGTAACAGACCTCCCTTCAGCCGCTGTATGCCCCGTTAGCGGGTTGCCATGGCCATCTGCTGCTGATACTCCTCGTACGGCCCTTTGTGGTCGGTGATGTGGAAGTCGCTTGGGCCGCCTTCGAAGTGCCAGATGCGGGTGCCGACTTCCTCGATCAGGTCCTGGTCATGCGTTACCAGGAAGACCGTGCCTTCGTACTTCTGCAGGGCCTGGTTCAGCGCGTTGATCGACTCGAGATCAAGGTGATTAGACGGTTCATCCAGCACCAGCACATTGGGCTTCTGCAGCATCAGCTTGCAGAACAGGAGCCGCGCGGCCTCGCCACCGGAAAGCGCCTCGGTTTTCTTCATGCCCTCTTCGCCGCGGAACAACATCTGCCCCAGGATGCCGCGAATGTCTTCCTTGCTCGCCTTGGGGTCGTAGCTGTGGAGCCACTCGGCCGCCGTCGTCCCCTTGGGGATCGAGGCCGTGTGGTCCTGCGCGAAGTAGCCGATCTGCGCCTCGTGCCCCCACTTCACCTCGCCCGCGTCAATCGAGACGTCCGTCTCTTCAACCGAGGGACCATTGGCCAGCAAAGCCTTGATCAGCGTCGTCTTGCCCTGGCCGTTGCGGCCAACCAGCACCACCTTTTCCCCACGCATCACCGCACCGGAGAAGTTCTGGATCACGTGCTCCACCTTGCCGTCCGGCTGGGTGTAGCTCTTGTTCACGTCCTTGAACTCCAGCAGGTGCTTGCCCGAAGGCCGCTCCAGGCGGAAGCTGATGAACGGGCGCTGGATGTTGGACCGCGCGAGCTCCGTCGTCGCCAGCCGCTCCACTTCCTTCTTGCGGCTGTTTACCTGGCTGGACCGCGTGCCGGCGGAGAAGCGCGCGATGAACTCGTTCAACTGCGCTATCTTCTTTTCGCGCTGCTCGTTCTGGCTCTCGATACGGCTGCGGATTTGCGTCTTCTGCAGCACCATATCGTCATAGCCGCCGGTGTACGTAATGATCGTCTCGTAGTCGATGTCGGCGATGTGCGTGCAGATCGAGTTCAAAAAGTGCCGGTCGTGCGAGATCGTGATCACCGTGCCGTTGTAGCGCAGCAGGAAGTTCTCCAGCCAGTGGATCGACTCCAGATCGAGGTAGTTCGTGGGCTCGTCCAGGAACAGCGCTTCCGGGTTGCCGAACAGCGCCTGCGCCAGCAGCACGCGTACCTTTTGGCCGCCCTGCAGCTCGCCCATCTTGCGCTCGTGTAGTTCGTCCGGGATGTCCAGGCCTTGCAGCAGGATCGCGGCGTTTGCTTCGGCCTCATAGCCGTCTTCTTCGCCCACAACACCTTCCAGCTCGCCCAGGCGAATGCCGTCCTCGTCCGTAATCTCGGGCTTGTTGTAGATCGTTTCGCGCTCTTCCAGCGCTGCCCACAACGGCTTATTGCCCATGATCACGGTGTCGATCACGCGATAGGCGTCAAACTCATACTGGTTCTGCTTCAGCACGCCGAACTTCTTGGGGCGCACCACGGTGCCCTTTTGTGCGTCCAGTTCGCCGGTCAGCACCTTCATAAAGGTCGACTTGCCGGCGCCGTTCGGCCCGGTCAAGCCATAACGCCGCCCGTCCGTAAACGTGACGCTTACATCCTCAAAGAGCAGCTTTGCGCCGTAGCGCATCGTGACATTAGAGACAGAGATCATCACTCTAATTTTCGCATAGTTACCAAAGATAAGCAGCCCTTGCCGGTCTCGCTTGTTAAGCTGCGACCAATCCCATGAGCGCCGAGATCCCGTCTTTCAGCAGAGCCACCTACGCCCCCGCAACGACCCAGGAAAACACAGCCTATCTCGCCGACCCGGTCGCGCCCTCAACCGATGCGGCGCTTCTGGCGCGCGCCATCCTGTTCGGCCTCGCCGGTGCCGTCGCCGGGGCGGTGCTGTACGGCGGCTTTATCCACCTCACCCACATCAACATCGGCTACCTGTCGATCGTGGTCGCCTACCTCGTGGCCAAGGCCATGACGTTTGGCTCCGGGGAGCGTGGCGGGCGGCCGTTTCAGATCAGCGCCATCGTGCTTACGTGCGTGTCGATTGCCCTGGGTAACGCCCTGATGGCGTATTGGACGGTGCGCGCGGAGGGGCCCTTCCGACTGAGTGGCCACACGGCGTTCCGGCTCCTGCGGTTCGGTTTCCTGGAGCCGTTCTATGAGTTCCAGCAGAGCGCCGCCGGCGCCCTGCTTACCCTGTTCATCGGCCTGCGCGCGGCTTGGCGCATGACCTCCGGTGTCCCCGGGGCCATACGCCATCCGTTCAGCCGTGGATTTTAGATCGCCAGCCACAGCAGAAGCAGGCCGACGTGGACCGCAGCGCCGGCGGCGCAGGGCCCGGGGGGCGCAGCGACCCCGGCCGCGACGTCCCGCGGGTTGCGCGGGGCCCTCAAAGCCCCCCC
>CAXTRU010000008.1:275-9051 GCA_964246665.1 uncultured Acidobacteriaceae bacterium | reverse complement strand
GGGGGCCCAGGCCAGGGGCTCCGAAGAGACCCTGGCCGGTACGTCGCTCTGTTGCAGCGTGACCTTCATCGCACCCCGCCGCCCACCTGCAGCAACGCGCCGGTCACCCAACGGGCGTCCTCGGACGCAAGAAACGTGACCACGTCAGCGATGTCGTCCGGCACCCCGGCCCGCCCCAGCGGCGTTTGCGCGATAAAGCCTGCCTCCATCTCGGTCTTGCGCATTCCGGCGTTGCCCTCGGTCTCCGTGTAGCCCGGGTTTACCGAGTTCACGCGAATTTTGCGCGGCCCAAGTTCCTTGGCCAGCACACGCGTAATGGCGTCCACCGCGCCCTTCGTTCCGGTATAGATCGACGATGCCGGCGGCGTCATCTCGCTCACAATCGAGCCGATGTTAATAATGTTGCCGCCTTCGGCCGGGAACAGCGGCATCGCGGCCTTGGTGGCCAGCAGTAACCCCTTCACGTTGGTGTCGAACATGCGGTCAATCTCGGCCTCTTCCAGCGCCTCGATCGGGGAAAAGCTGTACACGCCGGCGTTGTTGACCAGCACGTCCACCTTGCCGAACTGCTTCTTGGTCTCCGCGAAGAGCGCGTCCACCTCAGCCGCCTTGGCGACACTGCCGCCGACAACAATCGCCTGCCCGCCGGCGCCGTTTATCTCGGCAGCGACCCGCTCCGCGCCGGTCCGGTCGCTGGCATAGTTCACCACGACCTTGGCGCCTTCACGGCTCAGCGCTTTCGCGATCGCTGCCCCAAGCCCTTTGGAGGCACCTGTAACCACTGCGACTTTGTCTGTAAGCTTGCCCATCTCTCACCTGCCTCTCGATGTGCGCCGATACTTCGACGCATATCGAATAGATGAGCCGTCCCGCACTCAGTCGCAGCTTTTCTTTGCACGCCGCGTTCTCTCGAGCAGCGATAAGGCGGCTGGGAAGCAGCTACAAGGCTGCCAGCTCGCGCAGGTAGGCGGCCCACACGTCGCGGCGCAGGGTCAGGCGAAGCTCTCGGCCCTCGCGTCCCACATCCACCAGGCCGGCCGCTTGCAGCTCTTTCAGGTGATGCGAGATCGTAGCCGGGCTGAGGCACTCGTGGACGCTCAGCCCTGAGCAGGCAAGCACCGGTTGGCGCGCAATGTCCTGCAGCATGGCAAAGCGCCGCGGGTCGGCAATGGCCCGGCTGATCGCCTCCACCTGGTCGGGGGTCAGCGTCACCGGATTACCTGGGGCGAAACCGGCAGCCATCGCTCCAGTCTAGGCACTGCGGGCGATCCGCTCAAATCGTAGTCGCCTAACCTCAGGGATACGCCCTTCGGGGCCACCGTACGCCGGACTGGTTCCGTGGTGTCCGGCATCGGCGGCATTTTTGAAGCGCCTTCGGCGGCTTAACACTATATTGTACTTTCGTTTGCGCAACAACAGCTTCGCCCGTGCGGTCGAAAACGTACCTCCTGCTTTGGGTTACCATGAAGGTCAACCCGTTTCGGACCGAAGTGGAGATGGCGTCGAGATCTGCCACAAGCTTCGCTCAGGGTTGCGATCGCGGCCCCGGAGACCGCTCTCCATGTACGGCATTGGCGGAAAACTGCGCGCTGCACGGCTTCAATGGCAACTCACGCTGCGCGAAGTGGAAGATCGCAGCAGCCGGTTGGCCCAGGAGTGGGGCAATCCGCAGTACCGGATTTCGGCGAGCTGGCTGGACCGCGTGGAACGGGAAGACCGCGGTCTTTCGGCCACCAAACTCATCGTCCTGGCCGTGATCTACAACCTGACCGCCGAGCAGATGCTGAGTCTGTGCCCACCAACCAAGTCCAGCCCGGCGGAGATGGAGCACGTTTCCGGTCCGAACGCCACATTGCTGCTCTCGGATGGCCCGCTGGAAGACCGTGCCCGGCAGTGGCTGCCCGATACGTTTGTGACGAACTCGCCCCCGGAAGAGACCACGTTGCTGCCGCCCGGTGACTCCACGCTGCCCAGCCACTACCGCCGAGGCATCATCGGCCGCCGCGACCGCACGCTGGAGCCCATGATCCGCGCCGGCTCCATCGTCCTGATCGACACGCAAAAGCGTGCCATCGCCAGCCGCAAGGAGTGGACCCACGAATTTGACCGGCCGATTTACTTCCTGCTGACGCGCACCGGCTATGTTTCGGGGTTTTGCGAGCTCGACAAAGAGGCCGAATGGCTGACCCTTGTGCCGCACGCGCTCTCGTACGAGAGCAACAAGCGTTGGCGGTACAAGAAGGAAATCGAAGTGGTCGGCACCGTCACAGGCGTCTTTATGCGGCGTGTTGCGTGACCTTGGCTGCGAGTTCCTTCAGCTACAACGCGGCCTGAAGTTGTGCCAAACCGGGAACCTGGCTTGCCTCAAATAACGCCAGCACATGTTGCGTCATCCCGTAATAGATCGCCACGGCTCGCTGGGCATAGTCGGGGAAGGCCCCTTGCAGATTGCCCCGGCCTTCAGCGCCCTTCAAGCGTTCCAGATGCCACTGGATCTCGCGGGCATTGAGGCGTAGCTGTTCGGCCACCGGCAACGCTTCGGCATACCAGCGCTGGACGTAGCAGGCCAGGTCGATCAGCACCGCGCAGTTGGCGGCCAGGGTTTCGATGCCTTGCATCCCGCCGGTGAGCTCCCAAAGTTGATACGGCTCCAGTTCCGGGAGCGGCTCTGTCGTCAGGTCTGCGGTGATCTGCGCCAGCTTATGGCGGTCGACGGCAACAAGGCGTCGCAACAGGACGTCGATGTCCTCCGTATCGCCAAGTCTGCTCGACCGTCGTAGAAAAACAATCGCCGTGACAAGCAGAGCAACCACAAACAGCACGACGGCATAGGGAAACACAACAGCAGGGGCGATCACGGCTTTCTCCAGTGACGGATCGAATACAGATCATAAGCCACACGCGCATGAAGATTGCGTAATTGTGTCTGCATTTCCGCAGGAAGCTCCCGGGTCGCGGGTGCGCTGCGCCAAAGGGTCACGATCCAGTAACCGAGTGCGGCCAGATACAGGGACTTTCGTATGCCGATGAGCACCTCATCGATGCCGGCCTGGTACCCCGTGCCGTAGATGGTGTGCAGTGCCTGAATGATGACATCCATGAGAGAGTAGGCGCCCAGTCCCTGCGAGATACGGGCGGTATGCGTCCGCCAAGGCAGGCCGACCGTCACCGACAACACCACCAGGCCAAGAAACAAACCGCTGAGCAGAACCGACGAGAAGAAGTCGCCTTTGATCAGGGCAGCCATCTGCCACTTGGCCGCGCCCGGTGTGGCCAGAAGCGTGAGCGCCAGGGCGATGGCGACACTGCACCACACAAGCCAACGCAAGCCGCCCCGTACGTCCGGCGCCCAGCGGCCGAGCGGGCGAAAGACGTGGGACGCCACCTCATACACCACACCCAGTTGCAACGACACATCCAAAAGGCCGAAAGCCACGTACCAACGGAAATAGGCCCGCTCGCTGCCGTACCGATGGACGATGTACAGAAGGGTGGTGCGCAGGATGCCGGCTGCAATCAGGGTGGTGAACAGGGGAAACGGGCGCAGGCGGCGCTTGTACAGCAACACGGCCAGCAGGCCGACGTTCCCGGAAAAGCCAACGGCCCAGAACAAGAACTCGCGCCGGGTTACCGGCGCTCGCGTTCGGGGCCGTTGGCGGCAGCAAAGTGCCGCTATCTTACGCCAGGCCGTTATGCCAAGCCCAGAAAAACCAGCATTGCCTGCATCACAGTTCCCGAGGTCGACGTGGTGGAGGCAGTCGAAGTGGTCTGCTTGGTCGAGGAGGTCGAAGGTTGCGTGACGCACCCACAACCCTTGGGCACGGGATCGGTACCCGTGATGCCCTGCGGGGTTACCGTGGTTTGGGCGCGAGCCACGCCAAGGGTGGCAAAGGTCGAAGCACCGAGGGCGAGGACGAGGGCGAGGCGGCGAGTAGCTGTCGTGATCAAAAGAGTTCTCCGTTCCGGGCGCGGGGAACGCGCTCGATCCGGAGACTAGGGGAATTCCTTAGGAAAACAGATCGTTTTGCGTCCATCGTTGTGTAAGGGAAACGTCTGTGATCCACGTCTCAGAAACCGCGAGACCGCAGATGAGGGGTTGATTCTTGATCGAACCTCGTGTTTTGACCCTTCAGCGTTGTGTATAAGCAACAAGCAACGTATTCTCTTGTCCAGCACCCCCGCACATTCAAAGAAAGCGATTGGTAGATGAAGGACGAGAAGGCAGACGAGGTTCATGACATGCTCCTGACCGTCATCCGGTCCCTGGTAGACAGGCCCGATGATGTGCAGATCACCCCGGTTGCTGCAGAGACCAGCCTGACGTTTCGCGTGCAAGCCCACCCGGCCGACATGGGCAAGCTGATCGGCGTGAACGGAAGGACCGCGCGCGCCCTGCGCATCATTCTCGGGGCCAATGCCGCGCGGCTGAAGAGAAATTTGAACCTCGACATCGCCCAGGCCGAGACCGCAAGCCCGCGCGCTTAGCTGACAACAGGCGTGGGCGCGGATCTCCGTTGTGCTCATTTCAGCAAGAGGACGTTCGCAACCGCTTCACGCTCGGGGTGTATCGTCAGTCTCGCGGCGAGTGCTCAGCAAAGCAACGACACCCCGAGCAGTTCCGAACGGGATCGGCCCTGCCTAGGTTGACCGCCCGAACCACACAAGCAACCCTTTGGCGACCCGAAGTGGGATGAGACGCGGATTCGCGAAGAACGAAAGAGAGCCTCCATGTCAGACCAAGCCTACGTTCGTTCCACGAAGCCGGAGGAAGCGCAAGAGCAGTTCGGTTTAAAGATCAATTACCTTGTCGAGCACAAGGACAGTGCCGGCAGGCTTGGCCTCTTGGACTACCAGTCGGAGCCGGGACATGAGCCACCCCCGCACACCCATCTAGACGAAGACGAGATCTACTACATCCTGGAGGGTGAACTTGATGTCTACGTCGGCGACACTGTCCGACGTGCCGGCGCCGGGGACTGCATCTTCCTTCCAAGAGGCCAGGCGCACGCGTGGCTGATCCGGTCGGCGGTGCTGCGGACGCTCATCATCACGCAACCTGCAAACACGGACCGCATGTTTCGCGCTGTCGGCGACGTTGCGCATGCGGCGAAGTCCTCACTCGACAGCTACACGGCAGCGCTCTCTCAGGGGCTAGGCGAAAAGCTGATCGAGATTGCAGAGCGGTTCGATTTGCACGTCCTGAGCCCGGAAGAGATACGTCAACAACTCCCGCAATACCCACTTCCAACCTAGGCCGCGACCTGCCGCGCTGCGTGAACATGGCACGCCGTACCCGTGCAGCCGGGCGATTGGGACTCGCTCAGAGGCCCTTCTCAGGCCTTTTGTGGCCTCCTGCTGGCCGCACCTCACGTGCACGGCCGTTCCACACAACTGCAGAAGAACTGCCCGAGTGCAGCGGGATATCTGCGGCTCCGGCGGGTCCTTTCACCGTTGCGCGACAAGGTGCGTTGCTTCGCTTGCGAGTTGGCTGCGTCCTATCCTCAGTGCGGGCCCGGTCGGCTGGGCTCGCCGAACGCCGAAGCGGGCGAGGGGCAGGGTGCAAGGCATGGACGTGATCGTGGTCGGGGCGGGAGCGGCAGGGCTGGCCGCAGCGCGGGCGCTGGCAGAAGGCGGCTTGCGCGTTGTTGTCGTAGAAGCGCGCGATCGCGTGGGTGGCCGCATCTTCTCGCAACCGGTGGACGGTGGCGCAATCGTCGAGCACGGCGCAGAGTTCGTCCATGGCCGCGCGCCGGAGCTTTGGGCGCTGCTCGAAGAGTCGGGGCTCCAGGTGGTGGAGCGCAGCGGAGCCATGCTGACCGAGCAGCAACCGGGCGGCGGCTTGACCGCGGATGAGGACGACGAGGGTGACGACATCACCAGCCCGCTAAGTGACTTGGCTGACCTGCCCGGAGACGACCTGCCTTTTGCCGAGTGGCTCGCCGCCAGCAACGTCCCGGAGGGGCAACGGGAGGCGCTGACCGGCTACGTGGAAGGCTTCAACGCCGCCGATGCAGGCCGCATCAGCGCCCGGTCGCTGGGGGTGCAGCAGCAGGCGGAAGAGGCCATTGAGGGGGATCGGGCGTGGCATCTGCCCGGCGGCTACGCGCTGCTGCCGGAGCACATGGCCGCCCGTGCGCAGGCGGCGGGCGCGGAGATTCGGCTCGGCTGTGAGGTGCTGGCTGTCCGTTGGTGGCCGGGGCAGGTGGTGGTCAGCACCAAGCAGGGCGATCTGCGCGCACCGCGTTGTGTGATCACCCTGCCGCTGGGTGTGTTGCAGGCCGCCAACGCCAGCGCCCCGGGCAGCGTACGCATTGAGCCTGAGCCTAGGGCGCTGTTCGAGGCCCGGCGCATGGCCATGGGGCAGGTAGCGCGTTTCACCATGGTCTTTCGCGAGCGATGGTGGGAGCGCGCGCCCAAAGTGCCCGCCGAGTTCGTACAGACCCTGCACTTCGTCTTTACCCGGCAGCGGATGCCGCCGGTGTGGTGGACGCGGCATCCGGAGCGTGAAACCTTGCCGACGCTGGTGGGCTGGAGCGGCGGTCCGCGATCGGAGGCGCTGCGGAGGAAGAGTCCTGAGGCGCTCGAAACGGCAATGTGCGGCGAACTCGCCGAGGTCTTCGGCGTCGCGGCCGAAGAGGTGCGAGCCGCGCTGCTGGGCGTCCACACCTATGACTGGAGTGCCGACCGCTTTGCCCTGGGCTCCTACAGCTACGTCCCCGCAGGCGCGCTGGACGCACCGGAGGCCATGGGTGTGCCGGTGGCCGGCACCCTCTTTTTCGCAGGGGAACACACCGACACGACGGGCCATTGGGGCACGGTGCATGCGGCCTTGCGGAGCGGTTTGCGCGTGGCCGGGCAGGTGAGGGCAGCCGCTCGCGCCTAGAACGCGTTCGCCTGAAGACAGGCTTGCGAACTCACAGAGCAGACGGTGCATCGGCTGTTTGCCGGATGAACGTTCCACCCGCCTCGCCGCGCCTTGTCGTCTCGCCCCACCGCGAACGCGCATCTATCCACATACGATGGACCGCTCCAAGTATCACCCCAAGCCCCTGCTCAACACGCCTACGCCGTTCGTTCCGGACACATGGATTGACATCGACGGGGTACAGATCGCGGCAGAACTCGGCGAGCCGCTCATTGACGCCATCAACCGCAAGGCGGCTATTCAGGGGATTACGGGCATCCCGCAGGTCTGCTATCTGCCGCCGATGGGCGCGATTGGCTCCTGCGATACATGCATCGTTGAGCTGAACGGCCAGCTGGTGCGCTCGTGTGGGGTGCAGGTGGCCGCAGGCCAGGTGGTGGCAACAGCCAACGATCGCGCCGATGTGGCCAAGCGCGAAGCCTTCGACCGCGTCCTTGAAAACCACAACCTTTACTGCACCGTTTGCGACAACAATAACGGCAACTGCACAGTGCACAACGCCACGGCCGAGCTGGACGTACAGCACCAGACGCGTGAGTTCCGCACCAAGGGCTACCTGCAGGATCATTCGAACCCGTTTTACCGCTATGACCCGAGCCAGTGCATCCTGTGTGGGCGCTGTGTGGAGGCCTGCCAAAATGTCCAGGTGAACGAGACGTTGACCATCAGCTGGGAGCGCGAGATGCCGCGCGTGATGTGGGATGGCGGCGAGCAGATTGACGGCTCAAGCTGCGTCAGCTGCGGCCACTGCATCACCGTTTGCCCCTGCAATGCGCTGATGGAAAAAGGCATGGTGGGCCATACCGGGTATCTCACGGGCCTGCCGCCCAAGGTGCTCGACGACATGATTGAGGCCGTGAAGGGCATTGAGCCGTCCACCGGCTACCCGGCCATTCTCGCGCTTTCGACCATGGAAGCCGAAATGCGCAACCAGCGCGTCAAGCGCACCAAAACCGTGTGCGTCTACTGCGGCGTCGGGTGCAGCTTCGACATCTGGACGCGCGACCGCCACATCCTCAAAGTCGAGCCGACGCATGGTCCGGCCAACGGCATCTCCACGTGCGTGAAGGGCAAGTTCGGGTGGGATTATGTGAACTCGCCGGACCGCCTGACCAAGCCGCTGAAGCGCCAGGGCAATACCTTCGTGCCTATCGAGTGGGATGAGGCTATCGCCATGGTGCGCGATCGCTTCTCAGCGATCAAAGCGCAGCATGGGCCCGATGCGCTTGCGTTCATCGCCTCGTCCAAGTGCACCAATGAAGAAAGCTACCTGATGCAGAAGTTGGCACGTGCCGTGATCGGCACCAACAACGTCGACAACTGCAGCCGCTACTGCCAGACGCCGGCCTCCAAGGGCCTGAACCGTACGGTAGGCTACGGCGGCGACTCCGGCTCCATCTCGGACATTGAATTGGCTGATCTGGTGATCATCGTGGGCTCCAATACGAGCGAAAGCCACCCGGTGCTGGCCACTCGCGTGAAGCGCTCGCACAAGCATCGCGGGCAGCGGCTTATCGTGGCCGACCTGCGGAAACATGAGATGGCCGAGCGTGCCGACATCTTCCTGCACCCGAACCCGTCTACGGACGAGGTTTGGATCATGGCCGTCACCAAGCACCTGATCGACACCGGCCGGCACAACCAGAAGTTCATCGACGTGTGGGTGAACAAGTGGGACGAGTTCCGCAAGAGCCTGGAACCGTACACGCTGGAGCACGCCGAGCAAGTTACGGGTCTCAGCGTCGATCAGTTGAAGCAGGTAGCCGATGAGATCGCCGCTGCGGAACGCGTCTGCGCACTGTGGGCCATGGGGGTCACGCAACACTGCGGCGGGTCCGACACCTCCACAGC
>CAXTRU010000008.1:0-258 GCA_964246665.1 uncultured Acidobacteriaceae bacterium | reverse complement strand
ATTTGCAATCTACTGTTGACCATGGGTCAGTTCAAACGCCCGGGCACAGGCGCGTACCCGTTGCGCGGCCACAACAACGTGCAGGGCGCCAGCGACTTCGGCTCCATGCCCGATGTGTACTCCGGTTACCAGAAAGTCGACAGCGCCGACGTTCGCGCCAACTTCGAAGCGCACTGGGGCGTGACGCTGCCCACCAAGCCCGGCCTGGATAACCGCGAGATGATTGCTGCCGTGCATGAAGGCAAGCTGCACGCGATG
>CAXTRU010000007.1:17556-26585 GCA_964246665.1 uncultured Acidobacteriaceae bacterium | reverse complement strand
CGATAGGGTGCCCGAAGTCCTTGTTGATCGCTTCAGCAACGTCGCGAGCCGTTGAGAAGTCTGCCTGCCGGAGGAGCAGCGAAACGATCTTGAACGTGCGAAGGTCGACCCTCACTTCGCGCTCCACCGTCGCGCCGTCCGGAACACGAGCAACTGTCGGATAATTTACAGCCCTGAGCTGGCCAAGCGCCCCTTCGGAGTAGCCGCCCGTTATCAGGGCACCCTGTGCTTCGGCATAGATCTGGCCATCCATGCCGTGGAGCGCAGTAAGAAGAAGGACACCTCCCTCCAGGCTCTTGGCATCGCCTACGGAGGAAACTGTAACATCGGTCTTCATGCCGGCTTCGGGAAACGGCGGAAGCTCCGCAGTAACCATCACTGCCGCCACATTCTTCACTACGGCTGCGTTAGGCGGAATCTGCACCCCGAGGCGCTGCAGCATGTTTGCCAGCGTTTGCACCGTGAAGTAGGTCTGCTGACGGTCTCCTGTTCCCTGGAGGCCGACCACCAGGCCATAGCCGATCAGTTGATTTCCACGAACACCTTGAATCTCAGTGATATCGCGAATGCGACTGACACGGGGTGACACCGCGAACGCTGTGCAACAGGACAGCAACCAGCCGAGAAGCACAGCGATTTGGCTGGCACACAGCGATGGAACAGGGCGGCGATGGCGTACCGTATGCATTTCTGATACCAGAGGTGAACGTTCCCGACGTTAGAAGTTGAAGATGCGCATCACTGCTCGCACGAGCGCGTTTGGCGGCCTGGTGTTGTCCGAAATGATGCCCTTGCCCTTGAGTTCCACTTCAAGCTGCCCTAGTGATGTTGAGGCCACCACGTTGTTGGGCGTGATGTCACCCTGTCGCACGATGCCTCTAACGATCAACTCTTCGTGCTGATGATTCATGTCGATCTGTTGATGCGCCTCCACGACCAAGTTGCCGTTGGGCAGAACGGCGATCACTTCCCCGGTAAGGTTTGTGGTGAGCGTAGTGTTGGAACTGGTCTGGCCTTGCCCTTTTAGCGCGCTGGAGGAGTTTGCTGCGAGTAGAGGATTCGTTTCTGCCGTCGAGAGCCCGCCGAACAGGCCGGTAATCGCGGAGTTGGTGTTGAACGCGCGCGAGTTGTCCACAGTGCCGCTTTGTGCGGCCGTCGTCTGCACGGACACAGACACCGTCAAAAGGTCATGGAGTGCGCGGGCCTTGTAGTCCGTGGCAGTGTCACTTAATGCCGCGCCCGGCGTCCAAATGCTTCCGGCAGTCCGCTCGGGTAGACGGTCCTGCCACGTGGACGCCACATTCGCAAGGTACTCCTCACGCAGTTGCTCGGGCGTTTTCTTGGGGTGACGGGACGCGGCGGCGGAGGCGCAGAACAGAAGCGCGCAGGACAACACGTACACGACGCGAAAGCCGATTCGGCGCGCAGCAAGAGTTCGTGTCATGGCAGAACTCCGCGCACGAGAGTTGGGCTGACCACGACCGTTCGGAAGGTCGTTTTGTGATCCAGACTCACAACTCGCACCTCGGTCCCTATGGACCCGCTGTCGATGGCAATCACAGGCAGGTTGATGCGCATCTGCCGGTCTTCAAGGACCAAGCTGGTCTGCTCGCCTGGCCGAAGCACGGCTGTCATGCGCTTCGGGGCCGGTTCTGCCTGGGCCGTAGCCAGCCATAGCGTTGCGAGTCCTTCGGCGCTTAACTCCGTTGTAGGAAAGCTGACTGCGACGTAGAACGGCCTGCAAGCGGTGTGAGTGTTGCAATTCAGACGGACGCGCACACTTCCGCCCGGCTGAAGCTCCGCGCTTTCTATCGTGAGCGCGGGTTGCTCCTCCGCAGCGATTAAGCCAGGGGGCATGGCAATCTGTTGCGCATCGACCGCTAGCCCTGCATTTCGCAACGTCATGACAACGCTGTTGATCGACAGCAAAGGCTTCACAAGCTTCTGCGCCGGGCATGTGTCCCTAAGAGTCGCAAGCAGCATTGCGGCAAGCAAATGTCGAATTCCGTAGTGCGTCATGGGCGATCTCACTGGGCTAACTGATTTAACTGCTGCAGCATCTCGTCGGCGGCCTTCACGACGCGGGAGTTCGATTCATAAGAGCGCTGCGCGACAATCATTTCTACGAATTGCTCGACAACGCTGACGTTGGACTGTTCCAGCGTGTTTTGCTGCAACGAGCCCAAGCCGTCTGTACTGCCCGGTGTGCCCACGATGGCATCCCCGGATGCTGCCGTTGCCAGGTAGATGTTGTTGCCTACACTGTTCAGGCCGCCCGGGTTGGCGAACAGGGCCGTCTGAATGCTTCCGACCTTGGACGCTTGTGTCTGGTTCGGCAGAGTGACCGTCACCGTACCATCGCTGCCGATCGAGACCGCAGTGGCATTGCTCGGGATGGTAATACCCGGCTGCAGGGCACTACCGTCCGCTGTCACCATGTTGCCTTGGGCGTCCAGTTGGAAGGAGCCTGCGCGCGTATAGCCTGTTTTTCCGGTCGGCAGCAGGATCTGGAAGAATCCCGCCCCGGTGATCGCAACGTCGAGCGGGTTCCCTGTTTGGGTCAGGTTTCCCTGTGTTTGCAGGATCTCCGTGGAGCCTGGCCGCACACCCAGACCAATCTGCATGCCGGATGCAACGGTGGTCTGCTGTGTGGCCGCGGCGCCAGGCATCACCTCGCTCTGGTAGAGAAGATCGGTGAACTGCATGCGGCGTTGTTGAAAGCCGCTGGTGCTGGAGTTCGCGAGATTATTCGCGATGTTGTCCAGATTGAGCTGCTGCGCGTTCATGCCGCTGGCGGCCGTATACAAGGCTCGGATCATCTGTGTTATCCCTTATGCCTTTGGAAGTTCTTGAGCTGCGGTTTTATCCATCTCGGAATCGATCAGGGACAAAACCCGGCGCATGGTTTCTGCGGAGCGTTGCGCGGACACGAGTTCAACCATGCCGGTTACGGAGCTTACGTTGGAGTTTTCAAGCGCACCTTGCTGTACCTGGGTGCCCGCGGCTAGGTTTTCGCTGGTTGCGGGCGCAGTGTAGTAGCCGTTGCCTCGACTCTGGGGGGTTGTGCCGGCTGAGAACGTGACGACCTGCAGCCTGTCAACAACCGCTCCATCCGAGGCAATGGTTCCATCCTGACTAATGGTGACCGCGCCCTTACCCAAGGTGATCGGCCCGTTAGCACCCAGGACAGGATCACCCGCTGCAGTCACAAGCTGACCGCCGGAGGAGACTTGCAAGCCACCATCGCGGGTGTAGGCCACGCCGTGGGCAGTTTGAACCTTTAGATACCCAGGACCGACCAACGCGAGGTCCAACGGATTGCCTGTCTTGCCGAGAGTTCCCTGCGACTGGTCCAATTCAGTCCCAGAGAGCACGCCATAGCTATTGGTGGCTTGGTTGAGTGCGGTCAGACGGCCATGATGCGCGGCTTCGGCGAGCACACTGCCGAAGATGTTCTTCTGACCGCGAAAGCCCGTGTTCCCCGCATTGGCGAGGTTGGACGCAATCGTGTCGAGTTGCTGGGTGCGCGCCATCAAGCCGGCGCATGCCGCGTACAGTCCGCTGTTCATGTGACCTCGGCAGGAGTAAGAGCAAATGATGTGCCATACTTCTGTCCGCTTTCTAGGCAATCTGGTTGGGGTGGATCACCCGAAGGTGGAACAAATAGGAGCTAAGAAGAGACTGCGGTATGTCTTTCCAAGGCGCGTTCTCATTGAGAGCTAACAAATGGCAATGTAGCCTCATCACAGCCTTCGCCCATCCTTACGTAGCTTGCCGTGCTGCCCGACCGCGGACAGATAAGGATGACTTGACGGCATTTGATTCCACAGAGTCGTTTCAGGCTCGCGATCAAAGCTATGCCACTGCCGTCAGTTCGCGAGCCACTTGCTTTTCGACGATCTCGGTGATGCGTAGGCCATAGTTGCCGTCGACAATGACGACTTCGCCGCGCGCGAGAACGCGTTCTCCAAGCATGAGTTCTACCGGTTCTTCGACCTGTCGATCCAACTCGACAAGTGAACCCGTGGTGAGGGCAAGGAGTTCACGAAGGGTCATCTGCCGCTGACCAAAGCGCAACGTTACCGCCAATGGGACATTGATCACGCGATGCAGATGCTTTTCGTCATGCTGTCCGCGAACGATAGCGCTCCCTCCGGGCCGTGTGGTGCTCTCAAACCTTTCGAGAGCTGCATGCATTGTGGGGTCGCACAGCAGAACGACGGTCGCTGCGGCGGAGCCGCTCTCCGTGCGCAACTGGAGCTCGCCGATAGCGATTAGGTCGGGCGCGGCAGTCGGACGCTCACTGCTCAGCACCGGCGTACCGAGGTCGACGAGAGCTTGCCTCAGAGCTGGTTCTGCGGACTGCACAAATTGAAGCCAGTTCTCCTGTACATCCTGGTCCGTGCCTTTCCCTGATACCGAGGCGAAAAGGTGGTCGGCGCCGTTCTGCTCGATGTGTAAGTAGATAGAGCCTTGAATTGTTCCCTGGAAGCTAAGCCGGACGACGCCGGCCGGTTCTACCCCGCCTACCGGATGGGCTTCGGTGGCGAGCACCGAGTGCAGCCTCCAAAGCTCGGTGCCATGTGCATGTTTTGAGGACAGCAACGCGTTCCCGATGAGTTCGGTGAGTTGTTTGCAGATGGCGAGAACAGCTGTTGCAGTGATGGCGCGCGCGTTCGATGGATCAATCATGGCTTCCTCTCTAAATCTTGGTCTGTCCCGGTTTGGTCAGCTGCGCTGCTTTGCGGGCGCCTTTGCGCACCGGGACGATCTCGAAGAACGGGTAGGCCCCGATCCGCAGTTGAACAGGTGTTTCGACCGGCACGTGCAAGTCCATAACGCTTCCGGCATGCATGCCGATCAGTTCCCCCACTGAGACCTCCAGTAATGGCAGCTCGGCCGACAGGTGCATCGTGCAATCGAGAACGCGCTCGCGCAAGGGCAACGCCGGCTTGATGTCACCGGGGATGCGGTGACTGCTTTCCGTCTGGCTGGCGCGGATCAAGGCATTGCAAAACGCCATGGGCAGAACGATGCGTATGCCGGCGACTGTTGGCCCTAGCTCCACTTCGAAGTGCAGCGAAACGACACGTTCTTCCGCCAGGAACAACTGGCTGACCATGGCGGGGCGCAGCGAGGGAGACGACATGACGTTGACCTCACAGGCGTTCCAGGCTCGTTCCAGCTGGACGCCGATCAGTTCGGTCACACTGCGGATCAGCTCTTCGTCGATATCTGTCAATTCGCGTGCGCTGTCCATCGGCTCGCCGGAGCCGCCGAGCAGCACATCGAGCAGGGGAAAGAGCAGGGCCTGATCGAACTTTACGAGAATGCGGCTCTGCGCAGGCATCAACGTGTAGGGCACGAGGTACGCGCCTGCACTGATCGAGGTGACAAATTCGCGCGCGCCGATCTGTTCAACGCCCACCAATTTCAACTCTAGCGGCGATCCGAGGAAGAGATCGAGAGCGTGGGACAGGTTGCGCGCAAAGGCCTCATGCATGACACGCAGCAAGCGGGTGCTTTCGTTGGAAAGTCGGCCCGCGGAACGGAAGTTGCACGGCATGATCTCGGACTCGGGCTCGCCGGCTGGGCCTTGCCGCTTGGGTTGCGCGTTCGCAGTTGCCATGGAACAGAGATCCTTCAGGGTTCGCGAATGGAAAAACTAACGGACCACACCGAGGGTGCGAACCGGTGTGATGGGCGGGATCTCACCGGGCGAGATCACGACGACCTTGGGCAAAAACGGCTCGAGCAGACGACGCAGGTAGAAGCGCCCCGGCGAGGAGCAAAGCAACACCGGAGGTGCCCCAGCGATCTCTTCACCAAAGCTGGCGCGAAGGCTGTCGAGCACACGGCGTGCGACGGAAATCTGTAAGGAGCTCGAGGAGATCTGGCCTGGCAACAGGTTCGCAGCCCGTGCGCACTCCTCCTCGAGGCCGGTCTCAAGCGTAACCACCTTGAGTTCCCCACCATCACTTAACAGCGTGGACACGAGGGAGCGCCCGAGGCTTTGGCGAGCAGCCTCGACAAGCGCGACCGGGTGCTTGTTCGTTCCCGCCGCGTCCACCAGTGCTTCGAGGATGGAGCCGAGGTCGCGTATAGAGACCTGTTCCCGCAGCAGTTGCTGAAGGACCTTTTGCAGCTCACCGAGGGAAAGCAACTTGGGGATAAGCTCATCGACAAGCTTCGGGTGTGAATCATTCAGGCGGTCGACGAGCCGCTTTGTTTCACTGCGGGACAGCAGTTCATGGGCATGCTGCTTCATCAACTCGGACAAGTGTGCGACCAGTACGGAGACCGGTTCGACGACAGTGCATCCCTTGGCGATCGCTTGCGCCTGGTGCTGCGGTTGGATCCACTTTGCGTTGACCTGGAAGGCGGGTTCCTGCGTTTCGATACCGGGGATTTCAATGGGTCCAGGAATTGAACTGACCGCCAACAACAATCCCCGACGAAGTTCCCAACGCGCGATTTCGGCACCACGCAGATGAACGACATACTCGCCTTCACGAAGACCAATGTTGTCGGTGATGTGGATGGAGGGCACCAGGAAGCCAAGCTGCTGTGCGAGCTTTTTCCGCAAGGAGCGGATCCGGTTGAGTAGTTGGCCGCCCTGCTTGTCGTCCACCAGCGGAACGAGCGCTGTTCCGATCTCCAGGGTCAGGTCGTCCAGCTTGAAAACAGCGTCAAGCCCGTCGTTGGCTGCCGGCGTTTGCGCCTTGGTTGTCGCCTGCGCTTCGGCTTTGGCTTCTACTTCATTTGCCGGAGCTTTTGGCATGCGGTGGGCCGCATACATCAGGCCTCCTCCAAGCGCGAAAAAGGCCAGCTTGGGCAGGCCCGGGATCAGGCCGAAGGCACACAGGACGCCACCGGCGATCCATAGCAACATGGGCTGGCGGATAAGCTGGGTTTGCACATCGGCGCCGAGCGTCTTCTGCGATGCGGCTCTGGTGACGACAATGCCGCCTGCGACCGAGACCAACAGTGACGGCAGAATCGAAACCAGGCCGTCGCCCACCGTGAGTACAGTGTAGGTTTTCAGTGCTTCCTCGAGCGGCACACCCTGCTGAAAGACGCCGATGAGGATGCCGGCGACGATGTTGATGACAAGAATGAGAATGGTCGCCAGGGCGTCCCGTTGGCTGAAGCGTGCCGCGCCGTCCATGGCGCCGCAAAACTCCGCTTCCTGCGCGATGGTTTGCCGTCGGGCGCGGGCCTGCTCCTCATTGATGAGGCCAGCGTTCAGGTCGGCGTCAATCGCCATCTGTTTGCCGGGAAGCGCATCCAGCGTGAAACGCGCGGTGACCTCCGCCGTTCTCACGGCGCCGTGACTGATCACCAGAAATTGAATGGCTACCAGCGCCAGAAATAAGACGAAGCCTACGACGTAGTTGCCACCCACCACGAACTGCCCAAAGGCTTCGATGACGGCGCCGGCCGCCGAGGAGCCCTCGTTGCCATGGAGGAGAATGCGCCGGGTGCTGGCGAGGTCGAGCGACAAACGCATCAGGGTTAGCAGAAGAATTAGGCTGGGGAAGACTGAAAACTGAACAGGGCGCAAGACCTGAATCGCGGTGAGGAGGACCAGCACGGCCGCCGCGAGACTTAACGTCAGCAGCAGGTCAAGAACCATGCCGGGCATCGGGACCAGCATGACGAAGAGCATCGTGACGGCCGCGATGGGAACGAACCAGTCTCCTGCGTTCTTCAGGATGGGGCTTAGCCACTTGGGCGCTACCATGGGGTCACCGTCTCTCCTGCCGCGTTCTTTGCCGCTCGTTGCCGCTCTCGTTCGCGCACTTCGGCCTGGACACGGAAGACGATCACAAGCACTTCGGCCACGGCCTGGTACAACTGACCGGGAATACAGTCGCCGACCTCGACGGTTTTGTACAGAGCCTGTGCGAGCGGCTTGTTTTCCATCACGGGAATGTCATGCTCCCGTGCGATGTCCTTGATCTGCTGTGCTAACAGATCTCGTCCCTTGGCGACCACCTCCGGCGCGGCCATCGAGCTCTCATACCGCAGGGCAACGGCGTAGTGCGTAGGGTTGGTCACGATGAGCGTTGCCGTTGCCGCGGCCTGTAGCGATCGGCGTTTGCGCATCCCACGCTGCAGCCTGCGAATCTGGCGCTTTGTGTGGGGATTGCCATCGGTTTCCTTGTGCTCTTTCTTCAACTCTTCCTTGCTCATCTTGAGTTGACTTTCCGTCTGTCTCCATACGAGGCCGTAGTCCACCGCTGCCCAGACGATCAGGACCAGGCCTGACTTCCAAACCATCGGGCGCAGGATGGCGCCCATCATCTGAACAAGCGAACCCAGGCCGACCTCTGAGCCGCGGGTCAGGGTGCTCCATTGACCGCGCAGTGTTTGCCATCCGAGCACCGCGATGATTGCAAACGGAACCGTCGTCTTGCCCAGACCGCTCAGCGTGGTTAGCGAAAAGATCTGTTTCACTCGGCTTGCCGGGTTCAGCCGAGTGAACTTCAGCTGCAGCGCCGCGGGTGCCACGTTGAGGCCACCTTGCGCCAGGCCAGCCCCTAACGAGAGCAGCATGGCGACGACCAACACAGGCGCGATCCAACGGAGGACCTCCATGGCCATCCAGAAAAGAATGGGACCGTTGGGAGAAAGATCGTCCGTGCTGGCATTGTTCAGCATGGCGACGTAGAACGACCGCCAGTGCTCCTCCATGCCCGTGCATAGTGTGAGCACCGTTAAGGCAGCCCCGGCAAGTGCGAGGAGGTTAGGCAAGTCGCGGGATCGCGCGACTTGCCCTTGCTCTCGGGCCTTTTTGCGCCGTTGGGGACTGGCTTTCTCTGTGCGGTCGTTCTTGGCCATGCTTAGCGGGCCTCCAGCATGAGGCGATCGGAGAGTCGTAGTGACGCAAGAAAGAAGCGATCCAACATCGCAGGCCAGTACTTCAACGCGGCGAAGAGGACGGCCAGCCCCAGAAGCGTCTTGAGCGGTGTGCCGAGTACCATCAGCGGCGCCTGCGGTGACGCCTTCCCAAGTAGCCCCAGCGT
>CAXTRU010000007.1:0-17546 GCA_964246665.1 uncultured Acidobacteriaceae bacterium | reverse complement strand
GGTGAGGAACGTCGCCGAAAGCACGGGCGCGGCGAGTTGAATCCCGAGGTTGAAGATTTCACCGCCGGCATGTATGGCCGTCATGGTGAACATGCGCGAGATGTGCGCTGAGCCGGGCGGCAAATACGTGAAACTTCTCCCCAGGGCGCGCAGCATCCAGAGGTGAACGTTCAGGCGCAGGAAGATCAGCATGGCGATGGTTTGGTGGAACTGCGCCATCACGGTAGATTCCACCTGAGTTTGCGGATCAAGGATGTTAATCAGCGAGAAACCCATCTGCGTGCTGAGCACCTGGCCTGCCATCTGTACGGCGTCGAAGACGAGGTTGGTCGCGATGCCCAAAGCGGCCCCTAGCAGCAGCTCACTCAACACTAGGCTGGGCCAGTCACTAAGCCGCAAACTGCTCAACGAAGCGGCCAGTGCTGGGAAGAACAGGGCACTGCCGGCGACGACAAAGCCGGCCTTCACGCGGGGAGGGATGGCCATGCTGCCGAAAAAGGGCGCGAACAGCATGAGTCCGGTCAGCCGCACCGAGATGGCGAGGAAGCCGACAATAAGCTGTTGCAACGTATAGCCCATCATTGCAGCACGCCCCGGAAGTCAGAAAACAGGTGCAATGTGTAGGTCGCAAGATGTCGCCACATCCAGGGCATTAGAAAAAAGAGTGTGGTGCCGGTAGCAAGCAGGCGAGGAACCGCGGACAAAGTCTGATCCTGCAGCGAGGTCAGAACCTGGATGATGTTCACAATCAAGCTGACGACGAGAACCAGCGCCAACACCGGCGCAACCAGGATGGCGACTTCCAGCAGCATGAGACGGCCGAGCGTTACAACCTGGTCAGTGCCCATTAGTTGAAGCTCCGGACCAGGGCCCCGATCAGCAGATGCCAACCGTCCACCATGAGGAAAAGCAGCAGCTTCAGTGGTGTGGAAATCACGACCGGCGGCAATTGCATCATGCCCACTGAGGTGGTGATGGATGCCACGACCATGTCGACGACCAGGAACGGCAGAAAGAGCACAGCCCCGATCTGGAAGCCGGCCTTCAGCTCGGAGACGATATAGGCGGGCAGCAGCACACGCATGGATAGATCGTGGACGTTTGCTGGGCGAGGTTCGTGCGCCATCTCAAGGAACATGGCGGCATCCTTTTCGCGCACGAAATGAACCATGAAGTCGCGCAGGGGACCTTCACTGCGTGAAGCAGCTTGCATCGGCGTAATTTGGCCGTTCTGCAAAGGAACAAACGCATCGTCAAAGATGCGCTTGCCGACCGGCTGCATGATGAAGAAGGTAAGGATCAGGGTGAGGCCGATGAGCGTTTGATTCGACGGCGTCGTCTGCAGCCCGAGTGCTTGGCGAAGAAAGTGGAATACCACCAGCAGCCGCGCAAACGGGGTGACACAGATCAGCAGCGAAGGGATAAGCGTAATCAGCGTCAGCAGCGTGACAATGGACCAGGGCACGGAGCTTGTACCGACGCTGCCCGGTATTGGCAGCCTGCCGGGAGCGCTCAGTGGTGGAGCGGGGTTCACGAGCTCGCGAAGCGGAGTGGTTAATACGGAGGATGCAGGATCCGTACTTTCTGCGTTCTTCAAGGCAGCGGTCGCGGGCGAGCTTTGATCGCCTGCCGTGGTGTTTGCAGGTGAAGCACCCTGTCTTGTTTTGGCCGTAACCGATGTACTTGTTGCGGCCTGACTGCGTGCACTTTGGTTCCCCGTTTGCCCTGCACGGGATAGTTTGGGAGCAACAGGGGGTAGCGGGTCCGGCAGGGGCGGAAAGGCGTTCATCGTCGGCCGTGGCTTGTTCACTGTGGGTGCTGTGGGAGGTAAGCTGCTTTGCGGCTGCTCTTGCCCTTGCTGCTGCGCTCTCCGGAGCAGGCTGCTGCTGGAACTGCCAGCCGAGCTGTTCTTAAGCACGGGAGACGCGATAGAGGCCCGATGGGCTACCTCCGCCTGGCTCGATATGCCTGCGAACATCAACATTGACACTGAGAGCAGGGCGGAACGTGTACGGATCACTGGGGAAGCCACGCACTTCCCTCTCTAGACCGCGCTTCGTCCATTGCGTGTTCGAAGTGGTTTGTTGGGATAGCCGATCGCTGACCGAGCTCTTTGAGAAGCACAACTCCCGTGCTGCTTCCCCCGAGCAACAACGGCATGCCATCGACTTCCACAATGGCGACAAAGCGCTTTTCCCCAAGAGAAATGCTTTCGGCTAACCGAAGACGGCGAGAGGAGCGTCCAGGCACTCGGAGGTGGCTCACCTTTTGCACCCACGTTGTAACTCGATGAACAGCCAAGCTGAGCACAGCGCCTTTCAACTGATGGTTAAGCTTAGGTACGAGGTCGTTTGCTCCTTGCGGGAGTGAGGATGGGGTGTTTGGACCAGACCCAGTCGATAAGCTCATGCCAGCCCCAAAATGCGCACAGCCAGGCGGTCACTGACAACGTCGAGTTCGACAACGCCAACCAATTGCCCATTAACCTGAAGCGCAAGATCTTCATTTTGCTGTGCACGCGTACGCACGATGCTGCCGATCTGAAGACACATCAAATCGCCCACGCTGAACTGCACGGCCGGCACCTCCAGCACGAGAGAGCAAGGCATGTCATAGGCCCGAGCTAGAGGGTCCCTCGCTGTGTCTCTTTCTGCGAGTGCAACCGTGGTTGGCTCGGCTCCCTCAAGATGTCTCATCGCGTTACTTGCCCCTATCGGGCCTTCCTCAGGAAAGGTCTATCCGATAGCGACATCACTGGCACGGCGCATGCCATACGACCGCGGTGTACGCCCTTTGGGGGAGGCGAAGGCAATCACGGTGCTTCCGGACTATCTCCGACGATCGTTCACGAATCCGTCGCTCAGACACTCGCAACCGTTGATTCCTTTTTGATGAGAACTCGATGAGGGCGCTTGATTAGAACTTTGGGCCAGAGCATTCCGTAGCACGGCCTATGGCAGGGCCGTGCCACACAACGCAGTCCTTATGCCTTCATCTGAATCGTGTCCTGCTCTACCTGGTCGAAGGCGGTGATCGCTTTCGCATTCGCCTCATAGGAGCGCTGCGCGACGATGAGGTCTGAAAGCTCGGTGGCAACATCCACATTTGATTGCTCGACACTGGAACCTAAGATCGTTCCGAGTCCACCCGTGCCGGCCGAACCGATGACAGCCTGGCCGGACGCCGCCGTGGGGGCGTACTGATTATTGCCGTCCAAAGCCAACCCTTCCGGATTTGCGAAACTTGCCACGGCGACCTTGCCGATAGCGCGTTGCTGACCATTCGTAAACGTCGCCTGAACGGTCCCATCCTGAAGCACACTGAAATTCTTCAGGGTACCCGCCGCAAAACCATTCTGAATCTGGGAACTCGTGACGCTGGCGCTTCCAGTTTGCGTCAGCAGAGAGCCCGTGGCTGACCCGTTCACCTGCCAGGACGGCGTCATCGTAGCCGCCCCGTCCGCAAACGGTCCGATGGACAACGCAATGGGCGCTGTCGGCGAGGTGAGGGCTCCTGAAGTGCTGAAACTCAACGTGCCCGATCCAACAGAGGTGGTTGTGCCCGTGCCTCCCTGCAGATCGCTTGACGGGATGGTCGCGTTATAGCTCCATGCGTTGGTTCCCGTTTTGGTGTATGTCATCGTGAGCAGATGCGCCTCGCCCAGGGAGTCGTAGATGCTGATCGGTGGGGGCGAGTACGTCGCGCCCACAGCTGCCGTTGCGTCTAGGTTTGTGGTGAACGAGAAGCTGGATGTAGGCGTGGCTGCCGTCGTGGTTCCGGTACCCACATTGATTGGCTGTAGGCTTGCGTTCGTGGACACCACGCCGCCAACAGCGGGATAACCCATCACCAGGTCACCGCTGGAGGTTGCCAATTGTCCATTCACATTGGTCGTGAAGTCCCCTGCGCGCGTGTAGCTGAGGGCGCCTGCGGTGTTACTGGTGACGAAATACCCCGCACCATCAAGAGCCATGTTGGAGGCGATGCCGGTGGAGCTTACCGGACCGTTCGTGAGGTCGGTTGACATCGATTCGACGCGTGTGCCGAAGCCGACTTGAATCGGATTCGCGTTTCCACTGCTACCAAGATTTTGGTAGAAGACGTCAGAGAACACCGTGCTCTGCGCTTTGTAACCGTCCGTGTTCATGTTGGCAAGATTGTTTGAGATGGCCTGCAGCGACGTCGAGCTTGCATTCAAGCCCGACAGCGGAGTGGAAAACAGAGACATACATAAACTCCAATGTGTAAGGTTTGGGAGATCAGAAAGAGTACGTTGCGGGTGACGTGTTCGAAACTGCGCCGAGTGCGTTGGTCTGGGCAGGGGCCCGAGCCGCTTGCTGTGTGGCTGCCAGGTGCACGCCGGCGCTACCGGCTGGCGTTTGGCTGCCAAGTTGGTTGGTCAGCAACTCATTGATGCTTGCGACCTGATCCAACTGGTTGAGCGAGATCATCTGTCCGACCATCTCCGTACTATCCATGGGCTGCGTCGGGTCCTGGTTCTGTAACTCCTGCGCGAGCAGGCTCATGAAAGTGGTGCCAAGCGAGTTGACCGAATCGAGCGAGGTTGCGCTTGCGGTATTCGTGTTGCTATTAGCCCCCTGACCGGAGGTCGCACGCGGCTTGGCTGTGAGTAGTGACGTGGCTGAGTTGCTGTACGCCGAAGACAGGTTGAGGCTTGGGATGGACGACATCATTTCTCCTGTTGCGTGGTGTCAGATACGAAGATCGACCTGGTTCCCTGCCCAGGCCGGAGGCTGTGTCGAAGTCATCACAGGATGAGTCACTGGCATGTGCACGGAAGCGAGGCTGCCGTGTTGCGATTGATTGCGAGTTCGACCGGGTGAGTAGCGATGGCTCGAAGACTTTTCTTGCTGTTGCTGGTTTGAGGAAGAAGTGCCGCTGTCCTGTGCGATTACGGAAACCGTCGATCGGAACCCATGATCCTTGGCGACTTTTTGCTCCATCTCTTGTACGTGCGTGGTGAGGGCCGTGCTGAGTTGTGTGTCCTGCAAGGTGATCTGGGTGGACACGAAGTCGCGCTTTAGGGTGGAGTGAACAGAGATGGGGCCAAAGTCTTGGGAATGAAGGTCGATACGCATCTCAGAGCGAGACGCTGTCTGGACAAGGCGAGCGCTCTGGAGTTCAGGCGTACCTAGCGGCGTTGGCAGCTGGCTGCTTGCCTTTTCGGAAGCCGTTTCGAGAGGAATGGGCGCCCTTGTGCCTTCGCGGGCGTTGAGAGGCAGCTGATCCGGTGATGAAATCTGCACCTTCGCGGAGACGAGCTTGCTGACCTGGTCGGCGAGGTCATCCTTACCGAAAGGCCCTGTGCCAACGCTGCTCCCGGCAGAAACTATTGCTGCTATGTCGCGCTTATTCGACGTAGACACAGTAGTGGAAGCGGGCGGTGTGCTCGCAGAAAGCGCAGCCGGTGCGCTAGATTCCAAGCTGGTCGGCGTTTGGGAACCAGCGGGAAGGTCCGAAGGCGTCAGCTTTCTTTCTGGTTCACTTGCCTCGTCCTTGGAGGGGTGCGCTTTGCTGGGCCGAGATGTTCCAGTAGGCGCGGCACCCACGGCGTCAGGCGCAAGAACATTCGGCGCTGTTTCGGCTTGCGCCTCGTCTGCTTTTGCTTCTGGTGTAGCCGCATTCTTGGCCGGCGCGATGCTGCGCGCTGTGTGCGTACGAAGCCCTGTAGGCGGACCACCTTGGCCTCTATTGGAGGCCGACATATCCGGTCGCACTCGGCTTTTCACCGTGGGAAAGGGCACCAGGGCAGAAGCTGTTTCTTGGGTGCCTGAGGTTGTCGCGAACGGAACCTCTACTGCAGGTGCAGGTGCGCCTGTCCCAGGCTCGCAGTTCGGTGCTGCGGAAGGTGTCGCATCCACAGTGGACGAACTTGGCGCTTCGCTCTGTAAGGGCGGTGAAACTTCGGCGTCGCTGCTTGTGCCTTGGACCCCACTCAGCGCCGCGATGGGATTTTGCACAATGACCGAAGAAAGAGAAGCTTCACCGCTTGGGTCAGATAGCTGAGCAAACCTGAAACGGTAGCCCACATCGAAGTTGGCTGCGTCCTCATCTGTGTCCAATGACGTCGGTGATAAGGAACCAGGTACGGCCCAAGGTGCTGGCGGCACCGGCAAAGTGTTTGGCAGATCCGGGGTGACCACGCCCGGCGTGATCGGTCGTGTGCCTAGAGCGGAGGAGCTCTCTGGGCGGGTTCTCCGAGTCACCTGCGTCGGAATCCCGCCATTCGCACCACGTACCTGCCTCTGCATAGCGGTAAATGCTTGTGTGCCAAACGGGAGCTTGCATGAGCCGACAGGTGGAACCGCCTGCTGCCCTGTTGCCGTTTGGAGAACGTCGTCGAAGCTGACAAACGTGCCCGGGTCAGCAGCCGTTACCGGACTGTCTACCGTGGGATTGCTCGTCCGCTGAATGGCCAGCTGCATCGACCAGATTGCTGCACGAGCTATGCCAAACTAGCGTTTCTTACGCCCCTGCCTGTAAGAAAGCTTGGTTGGCAGCCTGGTCTGTTCCGATTTGGAACACACGTGTGTCATAAGTGGACAGTGAACCCTGCCAAAGTCGTCAGTTAAGAATTCTTCGACCCTTCAGACTTGCGGATCAGCTCCCGTCGGGAGAGGAAAAGGTCTTGCAGTTGTTTTTGCTCTCGCAGACTCTCATCCTTTTCCCATATTTCGTGGGCTCGTTGTTGGAGTTCCGTCAGCATTTCCCGCCCAGCATGAGCCGAGATATAACGTTCCTGTTGCCGACTGCGTTGTTGCTCTAAAACGAGAAGCTGCCTTTGCATCTCTGCCTGTATGCTGCGTAACGAAGCCAGCTGCCGCTCGGAGGCTTGAGGGTGCGCGGCTAATTGCACCTGGCCGATCTGTTCCAAACGCAGAGAGGCCTCCCACTCCACCTGCCTTGCGATTTCGCGAAGGGTGTTCTGCACCTCGCCGCACTTCGCGTTCAGGTGGGCGAGCGCACGTTCCTCAACCTGCTCTCGTTGCTTCCTCACCGTAAGCACCGCCGATAGGGCAAACCGCTTGGCCATGGCTAAGAAGGGAGGCTGAGGAGCATCTGCTCAGCTTGCTGAAACGTACACAGGTCTCGCGCATCCTGACGTAAAAAGGCCAGGAGCGCCGGCATGACGTCTATGGCGCGATCCAAAAGCGGGTCGTTTCCCTTCTGGTAGGCTCCGATCCGAATGAGATCTTCGGACCGCGTGTACGCACTCACAAGACCGCGTAGCGCGCGGGCTTTTTCCTCGTGCTGCGGTGCCGTAATCACAGACGTTAGACGGCTGAGGCTGTCCAGGATCGCGATCGGTGGAAAGTGACCCCGGTTGGCGAGGCTGCGATCCAGGATGATGTGCCCGTCCAGAAACGAACGCACCGCATCGACCACGGGATCCTGCTGGTCGTCGCCCTCCATCAGCACGGTGTAGAACGCGGTGATGCTTCCCTGCTGGAATTTGCCGGCACGCTCCACCAGTCGCGCGAGCTTGTTGAGAACCGATGGCGTGTACCCCTTGGCGGTGGGCGGCTCTCCGGCAGCCAAGCCGATCTCGCGCTGCGCCATGGCAAATCGTGTCAGCGAATCCACGACGAGCAAGACGTCTTTCCCTTCTGCCGCAAAGGCTTCCGCGATGGCGGTTGCGACCTGTGGAGCTCGCAAGCGGAGCAGAGGGGGCTCGTTGGACGTTGTGACTACCAGAACAGCACGGCGCCGGCCTTCGTCCCCCAAAACCTCCAGGAACTCCCCGACCTCACGGCCGCGCTCGCCTACCAGAGCCATCACGATGACATCGGCGGCTGTGCCCCTGGCCATCATGCTGAGCAAAGTACTCTTCCCGACACCGCTACCGCCGAAGACACCAAGACGCTGTCCTCGCCCACAGGGGACAAACGCGTCCAAGGCACGTACACCACAACCAAGTGGTTCGCGAATAGGCAGGCGACTCAGCGGCTGTGGCGCTTCCTGGTCGATGGCCCTTTTCTGGAAGGCACGGCAAGGCCCAAGCCCATCCAGTGGAGCGCCGTTCGCGTCGATGACCCGGCCCAGCATCGCGGGGCCCACGAAGACTGAGGGTCGCATGCCCAAGGCGATCAGAGGATCGCCCAGCCGGACACCCACAGGATCTTCGGTCATCATGGCAAGTACAACGGAACCACGGAAGCCGACAATCTCGCCGCGAAGGATATGGCCGTCCTGAGCACGCAGCTCGCATTCCTCGCCGACGAAACCGGGCGGGCCTTGCGAGGAGACAAGATTGCCGGTGACCTCGAGAACCCGCCCTTGCCAACGAATCGTCGCCTGCCCGGCCAAATCCGCGTGCAAGTGCCTGAAGACGTCGCTGATCAAGTTGCCTCCGGACGACGCGCTAAGAGGTCGCGAAAGCTTTGCTCGATGCCCTTGATCTGCTCCTCGACCCCGATATGTGCTGAGCCTCGATCCGTCTCCACGATGCATCGTTCGGCGGAAAGGCTCTCGTCTGCAATCAGATCGATCGCCGTTGCGGTAAAGACTTCCTCGCTGGTCTGCGACCAGGAAGCCAAGCAGCTAGGCGCGAGCCGGATGCGCACCTTGCTTTCGCTCGCCATCCGATCCACGGCGACACGCACGAGGCCCTGTAGCAGCGTGGGGTCGAGCGCGGCCTCCCGCTGAAGAATCTTTCGCGTGATTGCCAGCGTGAGTTGGACGACCTCTTGCTCAACTTGACGAAAATACTGGGCTTGCTGGAGCCGAAAAGCCTGCACCAGCTTCACAAACTCGGCATCTCTTTTCCCGTCTCGCTGCCGAAGCTCCGCTGCCCACCGCTCCTCTGCTTGCGTCAGCGCGGCTTGGATCTGGACCTGCACCTCCGCCTCGGTAAAACCCGGACGCGGCGCCGGTGCTGCTGGGTCGCTCTCGCTTGGGGCGGCTTGCCGGGCGAGTGCGACGTCTTTGTAGCTCCATGATTCAACAAGGAGGTCCGCGCGCGCGCTAAACAAAAGAATCTCCTTCGTCGTTCCGGAGCGACATCTTGCCTTCCTCCTCAAGCTTGCGGGCGAGCGAAACGATCTCGCCATGCGCCTTCACAACGTCTTTCGCGCGCACCGGGCCGAGGGCTTCCATGTCTTCTTTAAGCATCTCCACAGCACGGGAGGACATGGTGCCGTAGAAGCGGTCCCTGAGCTCTGGCTGGGCACCCTTGAGGGCGACCGCCAAAACTTTGCGATCAACGACGGAGGAAAGATCGCGGAGTTGTGCGCTGTCGATCCGAGCAAAGTCTTCGAAGGTAAACATCTGCTCGCGTATGCTCGTGGCCAGCTTTGCGTCTCTGCTTTCGATGTTCTCAAGGATTTCTCGCGACGTTTCTCCATCGACGCTGTTCATCAACGCGGCGACGTTCTGAAACCCTGAGTACGTGCGCTTGTTCGTTTCACCTGCGGACCGAAGACGGCGGTACACCGCAGACGAGATCCGTTCCGCGATGGCCGGAGAGAACTGACGCAGATTCGCCAGGCGCCGCACCGACTCCGCGCGCACACTCCGGGGCAAGTGCGACAACAGGGCTGCGGCCTGCTTCGGCTCAAGGTGCCCAAGCACAAGCGCCAACGTTTGAGGATGCTCGCCTTCTAGAAGCCTTGCGAGCTGTTTGGGATCAGCATGTTGCAGTGATTCGGATCGACCGGCGCCGATCTCGTCCACGCGCACGAGTTGGTGCTGCAGCGTCTTGGCCCCAGATTCGCCAAAGGCTTTCACAAGAAAGCGATTGGCTGTTGCCTGGCCCCCTTCGGCCAGGTATTCCTTTGCCTGGGTCAAGTCTCGATATTCCTTAATTACTTGCAGGGAGACGTGCGGTGGGATCAATCCCAGTCCCAGGATCTCCCGCGCGATGCGCTGCAGATCCTGTTCGGGCAAGTTGCGAAAGATAGCAGCGGCGGCGTCTTCGCCGAGGACGGTAAGCAGAATGGCTGCCTTCTGCGCGCCGCTGAGCTGCGCCGCATCGGTGATGGCGTTCATGCGCGGTCCTCGCGTAGCCAGGTCTGCAGCGTTCGGGTCATCACAGCGGGTTCTGCTTGTACCAGTTCGGCGAGTTCGCGCTTGATCTTTGCTGCTTCAGGATCACGTTCGATCGCTGCCACATTTTGCAGAGGAACCAGGTCCGGCTTAGTTGCAGCTTCATTCGCAAGAGCGTGCAGCGGAGGTCCAGCCGCGATCTCCTTCACCGAGAGAGCAAGTTGCTTTTGAACGGGCCGAAACATAAGGGCCCACACGAGCACAAAGAGCAGCAGCATGCCGGCGTATCGAATTGGGGTCGCAAATGCCGCGCTCGCATCCCGGGCTCGATCTAATAAAGTCGGCTCGGGCCCAGCAGCAGTGTTGTCCGCGAAGGTCATGTTCTGAACGGTGACGATGTCGCCTCGCTGCTTGTCTGTCCCGAGTACGCCATTTGCCAGATCTGAAACCTGCTGCAGCTGTTCTGGCGTGCGCTTGTGGGCCGTCGTTATCCAATGACCTTTGACCTGCTTTCGATCGACGATGTCGTTGACAAGAATGGCTGCGGTAATTCGCCTGATTCTGCCGGCGGGCGTGACACGATGAAGCACCGTCTTGTTGACACCGAAGGTGGCGTTCTCCGTTGAGGATGTCTCGCCGCCGGCATCGGCTGAGGCGGCGGTGTCCGGCGTGGCCGACGCATTGGGCAGATTTGCGGCGGTTCCAGCGACCCCGCCGGCACCTGCGCCCGTCCCGGTCTGTTCGCTTGACTTCTGCGAAGTCAGAACTGCGCTCACGGCAGGATCGTATTTGTCTGTGTTTTCCTCGCTGCTACTGATTTCATACTCCACGTTGACACTGGCGCGCAGGTTGTCCGGACCCACCGCCGGCCCCAGTGTTGCCATCAGCCGTTTTGACAGCTCCGCTTCCAGTTCCCGCCCTTCCAGCGAGCCTCGCTTGTCATTGAGAGACTCATTTGAGTCAGCATCGATGATGGTCACGTCGCGCGGTATGAGGGAGTCGACAGCTCCTGCCACCAATCGCTCCACAGCGCTGATCTGGTTCGCCGACAGCGCACCATGTTTCATCGCGAGGGTCACGGATGCTTTTCCATTTCTCTCGCGATCCAGAAACACGGAAGGTGTTGGCAGAACGAGGTGCACACGCGCACTCTTCACCCCTTCGAGGGTCTGGATGGTGCGCTCGAGTTCACCTTCCAACGCACGTTGGTAGTTCACCTTTTCGTCAAATTCTGTCTGACCCCAGGAACTCTTGTCGAAGAGCTCGAAGCCCATTCGGCCACTATGCAGTGGATTGCCGGAGGCGATCTCGAGCCGTGCGGCGTCGAGCTGGTCGGCAGGCACGTCAATGCCCTTGCCGTCTGCCGAGACGTGAACGGGAATTTTTTTGGCCGCCAGCTGAGCGGACAATGTTTGAACGTCCCCGCTATCAAGGCCGGTCATTACGGGCTTGAAGTCCGGCTCGCCGAATGTCTTGACCAGGAGTGCAAGCGCAACTAGGCTGAGCACGCTACCTGCCACAGTCAGCATGCGCTGACGCGGTTGCAGTCGTGCCCAGGCCTGTTGCAGCTGTTGAAGCATCTGTGGCATCGGTCAACCTAGAACTGCATTTTCTCGATATCTTGGTAAGCGCTCACCACCTTGTTGCGCACTTGCAGCATGAGCTGAAAGGCCACGTCGGCCTTCTCAACGGAGACCATCGTTTTGCTGATATCGGCGCCCGGCGCTGCTTGGACCAGGTTGCTGATTTGCGTATCCGCACCCGTCTGAAGCGTGTCGACGTTTTTGAGCGCTGCACCGAGCGCATCGCCGAAACCGCCGCCGGTTCCTGAGGCGATGGTTGTACTGCGACCCTCAAGGGGCAATAAAGGCGCAATGCTGCCGCCAAGGCCGTTGATCATTCTGCCTTCCTTAGCTCTTTAGTAAATCGATCGACTGTTGGATAATCTGCTTGCTCGCTGTTGCCGCTGACGCGTTCAGTTGATACGACCGTACGGATCCCATCAGGTCGACCATCTCCTGCACGGGGTTGATGTTCGGGAGCGACACATAACCGTCTTTGTCCGCATCTGGATGACCTGGATCGTAGCGGCGAATGGCCGGCGATGTGTCTTCGACAATGCGCGAAAGACGCACACTCCCGTTAGGCACACCTGCTGTCTCAGTGGCCGCATTGCTGAGCAGATTATGGAACGGGGAACCCGTTGTGGTCAGCACAACTTCACGCCGGCGATACGGGGCCACACCGGAGGCGGTGTGTGTTGCATCGACGTTCGCCAGATTGGTGGCCGCGATCTCCGATCTTTGACGTTCTGCAACAAGAGCTGAGCCGCTGATATTAAGTGAATCAAAGATACTCATGCGCCTCCTCCGCCGTTGATCGCAAGGAGCATCTCGTGGAACCGCGACTTCAGTAACTGCGTTCCGATTTGGTATTGGAGCTGCGTTTGCGACATCAGAAGCGATTCGCGATCCATGTCAACGTTGTTCCCATCGGGCCGTTCCAGGAGGTTGGGCACCTTATGAGCGACCGGTGTCAATTCGCTCGGCTGCGATCGATTTCCTGCCTGCGCAAGTGCCTGCTGAAAATCGATATCCTGCGTGCGATATCCGGGGGTATCAATATTGGCGATGTTGGTGGCAATGACGGTTTGCCGTTGGCTTGCGAGCGACAGGAGATTTTCTAGTTGCGAGAACACTGTTTGCGACACGTTGCCACTCCCTCCCTGTAGCTTCGGCCCCTCAGGCGCTGAGCGCCGGGTGACAGCTGCATGAGAAACCGATGAGGATTGCATCTACGTTCTAGCACGCTCCCTGCACAATTACGGCCAACCCCTACGACCTTAGCTTGAAAGTTGTAAGGCGGAACTGTGGTTGTATTGTTTTGCGGCAACGTGCGGCTTTTTAGCCTAGAAGACGATGTCTTCAGCAGAGATCTCAGGCCGCCCATCCGCGAGAAGCGTTGCCCGCTCGATCACGTTACGCAGTTCACGGACATTCCCCGGCCAGCCGTGCCCTAACAAGCGCTCAATAGCCTCCGCGGCCATTCGAGTACCAGGACAGAAGTGCGCAAGAAGTCGAGCAATGAGCGGCACGATATCCTCGACCCTGTCGCGAAGAGGCGGCAATTGCATGGGAAACACGGCTAGACGATAGAAAAGGTCCTCGCGAAAGTTCCCGCTTCGCATGCGGTTCTGCAGATCAGCATTGGTGGCAGCGATGACTCGGCAATCTACCTTGATGGTTTCCGTCTCTCCGATGCGTTGCACCTCACCTTGCTCAAGAAACCGCAGTAGCTTGCTCTGCAAGGTGACGGGCATATCCCCGATCTCATCGAGAAAGAGGGTGCCGCCCTGCGCGGCTTGTATGCGTCCCCCGCGGGACTGGCCGGCTCCCGTGAAGGAACCCTTTGCGTAGCCAAACAGTTCAGCTTCGAGTAGCGTCTCCGGAATTGCGGCGCAGTTGATGACGACGAAGGGCTGCTTTGTGCGCGGGCTGCTGAGATGAATGCCGCGTGCGAGGAGATCTTTCCCGGTTCCACTTTCTCCTTGAACGAGCACCGTTGTGTCGCGCCGAGCGACCAACTGAGCGGAACGGAACACCTTCCGCATAGCTGAGGATGTACCAACCATGCCGTGCCACGTTTCTGGCTGAGCTAGCTGTACGGGCTGTGAAGTCGGTCTAAGCACGTCGGCCGGCTTACGAGCCTCCATGACCATAGAGGCAGCAGCCTGAGTGGATTGGGTATTGAGTGACGAGTCTAGAACGATCACGTTGACGTCAGGATGTTGCGCTCGGATCATGTGCTGAAATTCTGCGAGCTCCAGATCAGGGAGTTTGGCGTCGAGAAGCATGATTTGGCTGGCCTCTTCGACCAGCCTTTCCAGGGCATCACATCCACTGCGGGCCTCCCGGATGGCCCACTTGGCCCGGCTGAACTGGTGAATGAAATGACGTTGGGCTGAGGCCTGCGCGCCGACCAGCAACAGGCTGACCGGTTTCTCTGTCGTCATCCATCCCGACAACGCTTGCTCAAGATTTCTGTGGTTCACGACAGCAGACATCAGCGAAGTACCTGAATGGGAAAGCTTTTGGAATGGTTCAGATCTCTCTGACGACGTAGCCCACACCACGTACCGTGTGGATCAGCTTGGGCATGCCAGGCAAGTCGACCTTGTCACGAACATATTTCATGTAGACATCGACGACGTTGCTGCCCGAAGCCTCTTTGTCACCCCAGACTTCACGTTGCAGCATGGCTCTGGAACAGGGTGTGGCGGGCGAGCGCATGAGGCATTCCAATAATTTGTACTCGCGAGGTGTCAGCTCAATGCGCTGGGCGTTCCGCTCCACACGCATCTGATGGCGATCGAGCAAGAGATCGGCACAATAACTGATTTGCGTGCTCCTTCCCTTGCTGCGCCGAAGCAGCGCTCGTATGCGGGCGATCAGCTCAATGCAGGAGAACGGCTTGGTCAGGCAATCATCTGCTCCACTCTCCAACGAGAGCGCAGCGCTTTCGGAGCGGCTTCGGCCCGTAAGAACAAGCACAGGGACCTGGGGATACGCCGGCCTGATTCGCTGCAACACTTCAATGCCATCGAGATTTGGAAGGTTCAGGTCAAGAAGAACGAGGTCCGGCTTGGAGCGGAGAGCGTCTTCGACGAGAGCGCCATCATGGGCGCAGTCAACTTCAAAGCCGTGTGCATGGAGGTATCGATCGAGGAATCGGGACAATACTGCATCATCTTCGACAATGAGAATGCGGCCTGCAGCAGCTGCCGGCACCCTCACTCCTCGGGTCCCACGCTCGACATATTCAAGAACGCCAGGCGTCGGCGCTTCAAAGCTCAAGGCACCCTCCGGTATGGATCTCTGCGACCGGTGACCCGATACTAGCACAGCAAATCTTCGTACTCTGTGTCTCAAAGCTAGGCAAAACAGTACATGGCTCTGCCACCAAAGAGGTAGTTTCTGGGCGTGTTCTTTTGCCTTATCTTGCTCGGAGCAGCAGATGTTCAGGAGAGCCCATTGTCCGAGGTACAGAACTTCTTTTACCGCGGACCACGACTTGCGATGCAGCTTCCGGTATCGCTGAGAACAGAGACCTGCACCTTGTTCGGTCATACAAAGAACCTGAGTGAACACGGCTTGTTGGTGCACCTAGATGGCTTTGTTCCGCCGCAAACAAGTGGCCAGCTTAGCTTGACCATTGGTGCCTCGAGTTTTGCGTTGGACGTGGTGGTGTCCTATAACGACGTCCTTGACGTTGGTCTGGAGATCCATTTCGGCTCGGAAGCAGAGCGCGCATTTTTTGAGAAGTTCGTGAAGCGTCTTTTCCGCAACAGCAGCGAAGTGAATAACCGCCTGCCGGTGTGATGGCGAACACATCCGCTCTCTATGACAACGGGCATGTCACTCCGCCGTCTCCGCTTTGTGGCCCGAGATGGACGTGGTGGCTTTTGCGGCGAGGTTCGCATCCGTTGTGCCCCTATCGCGCAGTGGATTGGCTGCTTCCACAATGAGCGTGACGCGGCGGTTGGAAGAGTCTTGCGGATGGGCGGGGTCTCGCAGTTGCTGGTCAGCGAAGCCACGAACCTGTGCGATCTGGTCCACGCCCAAGCCGTTGGCCTGCATGAGACGTCTTGCCGCATTCGCCCGATCGGCCGAGAGCTCCCAATTGGTGTACTCGCCACCCTTGCTGTAGGGTACGGCGTCTGTGTGTCCCTCAACAGAGATTCTGTTCGGAACCTTGCCCAGCTCGTGCGAGACAATCGTCAGAAACTGGGCTAAAGCCGGCGTAGGCTTTGCACTGCCGGATTCGAAAAAGGTGCCGCCGGCGTCTTCCAGGAGCTCGATGTGTAGACCGTCTGGGAGGGCGCTGATCTCGATCTGCTTGCTGAGCTTTTCGAGTAGCGGCACCTGCCGTGCTGCCTGCTGCAATCGCTGCTTCAGGGTGTCCATGTCCTGCAATCGCAAGGGCAGCGCATGGCCAACACCCATGCTGCTGCTGCCTACGAGCTTCGAGGTACCCTTGGGATCCTGGAAGTAAGCGGCTACAGACTTCTTCACGGCATCGTTGCTGCTGATAAGCCAGAGCACGATAAACAGCGACATCATGGCAGTGACGAAGTCGGCGTAGGCCACCTTCCACGCGCCGCCGTGGTGTCCACCGTGGTGCGCGCGTTTCTTGTAGATGATGATAGGGTCGTTCGCTTCTGTCATGGTTGGTCCTTAGCTGGCGGCCGGAGCATCGGCGCCTTTGTCCCGGCACGCGCGTTCAAGCGCGGCAAACTTGGGTCGAACATGTTCAGGGATGGCGCGCCGTCCCATCTCCACAGCCAGGATCGGCGATGTTCCCTTCATGAACGCCATGAGGGTCACCCGGAGCACGTGGTAGTACGCGTGCTGCTCTTCAACGCCCTTGGCCATGTTGGCCGCGAGCGGACCAACGACGCCATAGCAGAGCAAGATACCTAGAAAGGTCCCGACCAGAGCCGCTGCGACCTTGTGGCCGATTTCTGCGGGCGGTCCGCCCAGCGCTCCCATGGTGACCACGATGCCGAGCACGGCAGCGACGATTCCTAATCCCGGCAGCGCGTCCGCCATGGACGTCAGCGCCTGCGTGGGCTGCATGGAGGTGTGGTGATGCACCTCGAGGTCAAGTTCCATCATTTGGTCGACGTCGAAGGGCTTCACGCCGCCGGTGACGACCATCCGTAATGTGTCGCAGACAAACGCACTGACATGGTGATCTTTGAGGAAGGCGGGATATTTCGAGAAGATGGAGCTCTTTTCGGGCTCTTCGATATCCGCTTCGACCGCCACCATGCCTTCTTTGCGGGCCTTGGTGAACACGTCGAAGAGCATCTTGAGGCTTTCGGTATAGCGCTTTTCGCTAACGCCGGGCCCTTTGAGCACACCGAGCACACCGCCGAAGACGCCCTTGAGCACATGGAGGGGGTTGGCGGCCAGCACTGTGCCGACGGCCGCTCCCGCAATGGTTAGGAACTCAGCTGGCTGTACGAGGACCGGGAGCTTTCCTTTTTCCATGAGAAAGCCGCCCAGAACCGAGCCAAGAACCACAAGGATGCCGACAACAGAAAACATGAGAACCAATCCACAGAATCAGCGTTCTCATGCCTTATCGGCTCATTTTGCGGAAGCTTTAGGGTTGCAGCAGGCGTGTCCCGGAATGGGACACTCCGTTGACCGCGTTCCACGATCGTTGTCCGTGAGGCGGATCCGTAGGTGGAGTGGGGCAGGAGTTACAGGCTGCGACGGCCTCTGCCGAAGATGAGGTAGAGCAGCACCAGAACCAGGATAAGGTCCAGGCCGCCGCCACCGTAGTAGCCGAGGCCTGGGCCGGCGTAGAAGCCGCCGCCGCCGATTAGCAGAATCAGGATGATGAGGATGATGATCATGCGGCGGAGTCTAGCACACCGGCTCAGGGGCTGTATCCAGGACGGTGCAGCTGACTGGTTGCGCTGGAGTTAGACCGCGGCAGAAGGCTCAGGATTGTGCCCACCTGCATGGTGAACG
>CAXTRU010000006.1:19665-26670 GCA_964246665.1 uncultured Acidobacteriaceae bacterium | reverse complement strand
GCTCTACACCGGCGTCAAGCTGGATGCCGCCACGCCCAACGCCGCCACGCTCGCCGGCGTGGACGAGGTGCGCCAAATTAAGGACCTGCCCGCCGAGCTGGTCCGCATGGCCAGCGGCACCACGCGCCTCGCGCACATCGCCACGTCTTCTGACGACCTCAAGGCCAAGGCCGCGCTGGAGCTCCTGGGCGCGTCGCTCGCCCGCCCTGTGCAGCCCTCGATGGAGATCCGCACCCTCACCGTTCCGCTGCGCACGGTGAAGTCGCCCGGCGAGATCGCGCTGCTGAAGAAGGCTGCGGACGCCTCCATCGCCGCGCACTTGGCCGAGATGAAGGCCGTGCACCCCGGCGCGTCGGAGCGCACCATCAGCGGCCTGATCGACTACAAGCTCAAAGAAAACGGCTGCGAGCGGCCCAGCTATCCGTCGATCGTCGGCTCCGGCGTTCACTCCACCGAGCTGCACTACATGGAGGACGAAGACACCATGCGCGACGGCGATGTGGAGGTGACCGACGCCGCCGGGGAGTACAGCATGTACGCCAGCGACGTCACGCGCACGCTTCCAGTCAACGGCCACTTCACCCCACGCCAGCGCGAGATCTACGACATTGTGCTGGGTGCGCAGCGCGCGGCCGAAGCCTCCTTCGTCAGCGGCAGAAGCACCATGCGCGATCTCGACAAGGCTGCCCGCGACTACATCGCCACGCACGGCAAAGACCTTCACGGTCAAAGCCTCGATCGTTACTTCATCCACAGCGTCGGGCACTCGGTCGGCATCAGCGTGCACGATCCGTTCGACCCCACCAAGCCGTGGGGACCGGGCGCCGTGTTCACCATCGAACCCGGCATCTACATCGCCGAAGAGAAGATCGGCGTGCGCATTGAGGACACCTACTACGTCGACGCAAACGGCAAGCTCGTCGACTTCATCGCAGCGCTCCCGCACACGGCCGATGAGGTCGAAGCCGCGATTCGTCCCGAGCACATGAAGACTCGCTAACCACGCCCACATCAGCGGCGCACGCATGCCACGGAGACACCCATGATCGTCACAGAAGAGTTCGTTGAGCTAAGCACCCCGTACGGCCCCATGCGCACGCACATCATGCGCCCCGTGGCGCCGGGCCGCTACCCCGGCATCGTGTTCTACACGGAGATCTTCCAGGTCACCGGCCCCATTCGCCGCACGGCTGCAATGCTCGCGGGGCACGGCTACATCGTTGCGATCCCGGAGGTGTATCACGAGTTCGAGCCTGCAGGCACCGTGCTGCCCTATGACCAGGCCGGCAGCGACCGCGGTAATGAGCTGAAATACGCCAAGGAGGTCGCGAGTTACGATGCTGATGCGCGCGCCGTGCTCGACCACCTGAAGAGCCGTGCCGACTGCACAGGCACATTGGGCGCCATGGGCATCTGTCTTGGCGGGCATCTCGCGTTCCGTGCGGCCATGCAGCCGGATGTGCGCGGCACCGTGTGCTTCTACGCCACGGACCTTGCCAGGGCCACGCTCGGCAAAGGGCAGCACGACGACTCACTGCAGCGCGCCGCCGAGATCAAGGGCGAGCTGCTGATGATCTGGGGCCGGCAGGATCCACATATCCCGCTGGAAGGCCGCATGACCGTGCTGCAACGCCTGAACGAAATGGGCTTGCGCTTCAGCTGGCACGAGGTCAACGGTGCCCACGCGTTCATGCGCGATGAAGGTCCACGCTACGACCCGGAGCTCGCGCTGGCGCTGTACAACCTCGTCTTCGCCTTCTTCCACCGGCGGCTCGGCGCAGGCGACCTCAGCGCGTAACGCCAGCTCTGCCTGTCGGAGGCTGACGACAAAGCCAACAATTCATTTCATCTCTCCGTGGCTGCGGGGGTATAAAGAGCGCGCCAACCCTTATGGCACATCCTGTCCGCCGCGGCAGCGGCCTTGTGTGCTGCTGTCGCTGAGTATCGTTCCCGTCCCTGGCGTTGAGCCATACAGGACCGGCTGAGCGGATCGGTCAAGAATTTCGCTTACTGCTCTTGTCTGCTGCCAGAAACCCTCACGGAGACCTCGCCCCATGAAATTACGTGTTTACCTTCTGCTTGCCTTTGTTCCGTCAGCCCTCGTCGTACAACGTGCGTCAGCGAGCACCCTGTGCGTGGATACCGGCGGCGCACCTCCCTGCTACGCCCGCATCGCCGATGCCGTTGCCGCCGCAGCCCCGGGTGACGTCATCAAGGTGGGCCCGGGCACCTTTAACGAATCTGTCATCATCACCAAGCCGCTCTCGCTCACCACGGAAAACGCCATCCTGGATGCCGCTGGTTTTAGGCGCGGCTTCTTCGTCAATGGCCTCGCTGCCAATGGTCTTTCCGGCACTGGCCTGGCGAATGTAAACATCTCCGGCTTCACCGTGCGCAACGCCATGTATGAAGGCATCCTTGTGCTGAACGCTTCCATGGTGAGCGTGTCGAACAACGCCGTGATGAACAACAACACGGCGCTGAGCCATGGCACCTGTCCTGGTCTTGACGCCTTTGAAACCAACGAGCAGAGCGATTGTGGTGAAGGCATCCACCTCCAGGCCGTGGATCACTCCGTGGTCACGGGCAATACCATCACCGGGAACTCCGGCGGCATCTTGAACTCTGACGACACAGGCGCAACGCATGACAATGTGATCACCTTCAACACGGTGCATGACAACCCGTACGCCTGCGGCATCACGCTCGCTTCGCACGCCGCGTACACGCCCTCCGTCGTGCCGGTGGGGACGACGATCCCCGCGGCCTACGGTGTGTTTCACAACATGGTGTACGGCAACCGCTCGCGTGCCAACGGCAACGCCAATGGTGGCGGCTCCGGTGTGGGTATCTTCGCGTCCTCGCCCGGCACCATGTCGTACGGCAACGTCGTGGTGGCCAACTACCTCACCGAAAATGGCCTGCCCGGCATCGCCATGCACGCGCACGCGCCCAACCAGAAGTTGAACGACAACATGCTGGTGGCCAATACGCTGATCAACAACGCCGCCGACACCGCAGACGCTGCCACGCCCGGGCCCACAGGCATCAACATCTACTCGCTGATGCCGATCTCCGGCAACATGGTGGTCGGCAACTCCATTCAAGGGGAAGCCATCGGTGTTGTCGTACACGCGCCCGCCATTCCGATCCCGAACGCACCCAGTCCCGCGCTGGTGCAGTTCAACTCGCTTGGCGGCAACGGCATTGGGGTAGATAACCTCAGCGTCGGCGCACCCGTGAATGCCACAGAAAACTTCTGGAACTGCCCCAACGGCCCCACCATCACAGGTAGCTGCTCCACGGTTGCCGGCAGCAACGTGATATGGGCGCCCTGGCTCACAACGCCGCTGCCCACACTGCCCAGCTATTGAGCGTGCTGAAAGGCCTCACATCCCTGTCGTCGTCATCCTGAGCGCAGCGAAAGATCTTAGTATTCTGCACGGCGGCCTGGGCCGTCTCAAAATACCGAGATACTTCGCGCTGCTCAGGATGACGGCTTCTCCTTAGAGGTGACAGCGTTCTCATTTATCGACGAAGAGTCTCAATCACCCGCAGCCTTGCCAAACGTGTGCCGCTTGTCCTGCCCAGCACTCAACACACCCGTCTTCGGATCGCGCTCGATTAACTCGCTATCGCCCCACGTTGTCGGTGCATTCTCATCACGCGCCCCGGCATGGCGCACGGGATAGCCCATCGCCTGCATCGCATCCACGCCAGCCTGCGGAAAGCGCGCTTCAAACTCCAGCACATCCGGCAGATATTGATGATGGAACCGTGGCGCATCCGCAGCCGCCTGGATGTTCAGCCCGTTATCGACCGTCGAGATCAGATCGTTCACCACAGTCGTGATGATGGTCGCTCCGCCTGGCGACCCAAGCACCAGCCGCAAGTTGCCGATGCGGCACACCGGCCCATGGCCCATCGGCATCGGCGATCCATCGCTGCGTTTCGGCTGCGGCATGGGCGGGCACACAGAAGGCTCGGCCACAATGGTCGGCGTCATCGAACTCAGCGGACGATGCCCCGGCGCAATGGCGTTCGCCGGCCCCTGGATCAATCCAAAGCCATTCGGCACACCCATCTTGCTCGCGAAATCATCCATTTCATCGTTCAGCAGAAAGCCCAGCGGCTCTACCGTCACGCCTGACCCAAAGCCGAAATTCAGCGTGTAGGTCATCGAGACCGCATTGCCATCTTTGTCCACCACAGAGAAATGCGTCGTCTGGTGCGACTCCGCCGGTCGTGCAGGGATGGCGGGTGGTGGCGGCAAAAAGCCCGCGGGCCGCACAAGGTCTTTGGAAGGCGTAGGCTTCACCGGGTCGATCGTCTTCCGCCATGCATCCGCATAGCTTTGCGCTTCCATCTGTGCGATCGGAATCTGCGTGTAATCGGGATCGCCCAGGTACTCCGCACGGTCCATGTACGCGCGCCGAAATGCCTCGGTGATCAGGTGCATCTGCGCCGGCGAACGGTCCGCCCCTACTGCGTGCAGGTCATAGCCGGAAAGCATATTCAGCGTTTCCAGCAGCGCAATACCGCCCGAGCTAGGCGGCGGTGATGTAATCACCTCCAGCCCACGGTAGTGGCCTACCAGCGGCTCGCGATCCTTCACCTCATACGCGGCAAGATCGTCAGCGGTAATCAACCCGCCGTTGGCCTTCTCAAAGGCATCGATCTGCTGCGCCATCACGCCGTGATAGAAGTCATCCGGATTGGTCGCGATGTGTTCCAGCGTGCGCGCCAACTCTGGCTGTTTGAAGGTCTCGCCGGCCTTGTAGAAGTCGCCGTCCCGTTGAAAGATGCGCCGCGAGACCGGCGTCGTCTGCAGGCGCTCTGAGTGCAGCGAACTTGCTTCTTCGGCGGTCAGCACATAGCCATCGCCGGCAAGCCGAATCGCCGGCTGCATCACGCGCCCGAGCGTCAGCTTGCCAAAATGCGTCTCCGCATACACCAGCCCCGCCACCGTGCCGGGCACACCAGACGCCTTTGCGCCCACGGTGCTCATCTTCGGAATAACCTTGCCTTGCGCGTCGAGATACATATCGCGTGTCGCCGCCGCGGGCGCCTTCTCGCGGAAGTCGAGGAAGTGCGCCTGGCCACCATCGCGCGTGTGCCCCCTTGGCTGATTCGTGCCCGGCCGCACGAGCATGAAGCCGCCACCGCCAATGTTGCCAGCCGCCGGCAACACCACCGCCAACGCAAACCCCACCGCCACGGCCGCATCCACCGCGTTGCCGCCCGCGCGCAGGATCTCAAGACCGGCATCGGTTGCGTCATGGTGAATGCTCACCACCATGTCACGCTGCGCGGTGACAGGCGCAACTGCGGGCAGGGGCGAAGTCGCTGTGCTGCTTTGCGAAAAAGCTGGAAGCTGCCCCATAGAAATCCCAAGCGCCAGCCCAAAGATTGACGTGCACACCGCAGAGCGCCGAAGCGAAGTGTAATAGCGAAAGATGCGGATCATGTTGCCGAGCTTACCTTTCGCAACGCCCCGGCGACAACGCGGATACCGCTGAACCACACTCGGGAGAGACAAACAAGCGAACCGTAAACTTATACCCGCGGCTCCGCTTTGGGATGCGAAACTGCATTCCAGAGTCACGCCTTCACACGAATGATGGCAAACCTTAAAGCGTGTGCAATATCTCTGCGTTAATGTCGCCGCATGACGCTCAGCTTCGTCGTCCCGGCGTACAACGAAGAGCGGTACCTGCCGGATTGCCTGCGCTCCATCCTCAACGAGGTTGCCGGCCGAGACGACGTCGAAATCATTGTCGTCAACAATGCCAGCACGGACCGCACGCGCGAAGTCGCCCTTAGCTTTCCGGGTGTATGCGTCGTCGATGAGCCGCGCAAAGGCCTGCCACATGCACGCCAGGCGGGCTTTCTCGCCAGCTCCGGCGATTTGATCGCCAACGTCGATTCGGACTCACGCCTGCCCGCGGGCTGGATGGCGCAGGTGCTTCATGCCTTCAGTGAAGACAACAACCTCGTCGCCCTCTCAGGGCCGCTGGTGTACTACGATCTCAGCCCGCGCGAGCGCCTGCTCGTTCGCCTCTTTTACGCAACGGCATGGGTCACGTATGCGCTGAATCGCTACGTGCTGCGCGTCGGCTCCATGGTGCAGGGCGGCAACTTCGTGCTCACGCGTACGGCGCTGGAGCGCATCGGCGGCTTCAATCTGGAAATCACGTTTTACGGCGAAGATACCGACCTTGCACGCCGTCTGCCTGAGGTCGGTCGCGTCTGCTTTACGTTCGACCTGAAGATGTTTTCCTCCGCACGCCGGTTGAAGAAAGAGGGCATCTTCACCATGGCTTGGCGCTACTCGGTGAATTATCTTTGGACCATCTTCCTCAAGCGCCCTTTTACGCAAGAGCACCTTGACATCCGCGAAGGCAACGGTGCGTGACGGCGTTAACCCATGCGCTCGGCCATCAGGGCCAGCCCATACGCCACTGACGTAAACGCGTCGCCGCTCTGCACGCGCTCCTCACCAAAACGACTAGTGAACACACGCCGCACCGCAGGCACCAGCGACGTGCCGCCCGTAAGGAACACGCGATCCACCTGTGAATGTGCAGTGTTTGTAGAACGCAACAACTCATGGAGGCTCGCTTCCATGCGTTGCAACTCAGGCGCAATCCAGCTCTCGAAGTCGCTGCGCCTCACGGGCGTGCGCAGGTGCACGGCATCGGTATCCAGCACAAATGCAGCAGCGTCCTGCCTGGATAGATCCACCTTTACACGCTGCACTGCCTGGTGCAGCCGATAGCCCAGATCGTGCTCCACCACAGCGCGCAGCGCCGCAATCTTGTCCGGCTCCAAGGCATTGCGCTCGGCAGCCCGCAGCATGGCATGTACCTCGCGCGTGCGCAAAAACGACAGCGTGTGCCAACGTTCCAGGTTGGCATACACCCACGCTGGCAGCGCCTGCAGCATCTTGCCCAACGACCTCGCCTGCACCTCCGACCCTAACGCCGGCGAGATTAACCGCCGCAC
>CAXTRU010000006.1:0-19626 GCA_964246665.1 uncultured Acidobacteriaceae bacterium | reverse complement strand
CGCATCTCCTGCAATACCCACGCCCGTGGTGCCGAGCACCTGCGGCCCACCCTGGGCACGCATCCCCGGCCCCACATGCAGCAGCGAGAAATCCGTTGTGCCGCCACCGAAATCGCCGATGAGCAGCAGCTCATCACGATCAATCGTTGACTCATATGCATAGGCTGCGGCCACGGGCTCCATTGCAAACGCCACATCGGTGAAGCCCGCCTGCCGGTATGCTGCGCTCAGCCGCTCCACGGCAAAGGCATTCTCCGCTTCCGCACTCGCGCCGACAAACATCACCGGCCTGCCGGAAAGCGCACGCGTCACCTCAAAACCCAGAAACTCACTCGCCTGCAGCCGCAAGTCGCGCAGAATGCGCGCAACCAGATCTTCAAACTGGTACTGCCGCCCAAAGATTTCCGTACCCGTGAGATTGCGCGCGGAAAGATGGCTCTTCAACGACTGGATCAGCCGCCCCTGCACCGCATCGTCAAAGCTGTCGGTATCGAGGTAGTGCTCGATGCCCGCGGCACCGGTCCACGCGGCCACAGGCTTGCCCTGCGCCTGCATGCGCCGTTGCAGATACAGCAGCGATCGCGACGAAGCGCTTTCGCCCTGCGAAGAAGGAAACTGCACCATCTGCACTGTGCCCCCATGGGCCAGCGCAACGGAGCTATTTGTGGTGCCAAAATCAATGCCAACGCGGGCCGAAGTACCGGTGCTCACACCGCCATTGTTGCAAACCTGCGGCTACCACGTCGGCGACGCTTACAGCAGGTCCATCTCCGCCGCGGCATTCACGCCGCCCGCATACGCCAGCGAAAACGTCCGCGAGAACGCCTGGCTGCGGCCCATGCGCACCAGCTGGATGGCCGCGCGTAATGGCCACGGTGCCGCACCGTTCTCCCACAGCTGGCTCAGGGGCCGCATCACGCCATCGCGGTCCGGGTGAAACGCGCGATCATCCCAACGCCGCCAACCCTCGGTGAACTCCGGAAAGTCCGTCACCGCATCCAGCGTCGAGTGCAAGATGCGTTCTTCCCAAGGCCGCTTGTACTGCGGCATGAACAGCACATGGCTGCGCCGCTCCACGCGGATCTCCTCCACAAATTCGCGGAAGTTCCGCGCCTGCGAAAGGTTGACGCAGGCACTTGCTTCCGTGCCGTGGCGGTCACCGCCGGAGATCAACAGGTGCCCGCTTTCCCGCGCCAATTGCGCCGCCGCACGGTTCTCTCGCGCATCGCGCAGACCATTCAACTCCAGCGCATGGATGCACGCCGAGAACTGATCCAGGAAGCGCACCACCTCGCGCCGGTGCACACCCGCGCCGACTTTATGCAGGTCCCAGATGGGGTGGTTCAGCACCGTCAACACGCCCGGCAATTCGTCCAACTCATGCAGTATGCTGCGCAGCTCCGCACTTCTCGGAGCCGCTGTGAACGCCTGCAAGCGCGCCGCCCACGCATAGGCATCGGCCGAGGGTAGATTGTGCACGCCGAAGTGCAGCTCCGTCGCGCCATACGGCACCGTCCACTCCAGCGACACGGGGATGCCGCGCGACGCCGGCACGCTGCGCAGCAGCTGCGGGGCGGCGATTGTGTCGTGGTCGGTGATGGATACCAGAGCCTGCAGACCCTGCGCTTCAATCTGCTTCGCTTCCAGTTCATACGCCATGGCCGGTACCAGCGGTGGCCGCCAGTTGCCGCGCACAAAGTCCAGTTCGAAGCCGTTGCTCTTGCTCTTGCGGTCGTAGTGCGCAAAGATGTGCTGCAGTCCCGGCAATAGCGCCAGGAACTTGTGCACAAAGGTCAGCGTCTCTTCGGACATGCTGGTGTGGCTGTGCAGGGACACGCCGCTGCAGTACGTCAGCGGGGCCGCTGCATCATTCCATAAGCTCGTGACTTTGGACTTGGGGAGTGGCTTTCCTTGGGGGCCTAGCTGGAAGCGCGAAGGCGACTGCCATCCCGCGACCGTGGGTGAGCTGAGCGGAACGCCGACCGGCATAGTGGCTCCTTGTACACCGACTGCTGCAATGAGTGTGCAAGCGCCCTGCGAACCCGCAGTGAAGGGGAAGCAAAAGGACCGTGAATCCAAGGGCATCAAGCTTGGCTCAATTGGTCGTTGTTGTCCCGGCTGTGCTGCTAGGCGCGCACGCCATACAGCCCATGCTTACGGATGTAGTGCAGCACCTGCGGAGGAAGCAAATCGTTACAGGGTTTGCCTTCGCGCAAACACGCACGCAGTTCCGTCGCGCTTGTGGGATCGGCGACACCCTCGACGAACCGCAGTCTTCCTCGCTGCGCTGCCGTCAAGGCAAGCTGCTCCACAGCCTCCAACGCAAACCCCGGCCGGCTCACCACAACCCACTCCGCCAAGGTGAACAGTTCGGCAACACGAAGCCACTGCGGCAGGCTCAACAGGGCATCCGCACCCACAATGGCAAAGACCTCTGCATCCTCGGGTAATTGCTCCTTCAAACGCCGCAGCGTGTCCACGGTATAGTTCGGCGCACCATCTGCGCGCGGCTTATCCACGTCGGACGCCGTCAACCCTCGTTCACCGGCGCATAACAGCGTCGTCATGCGTAGCCGATCCTCAAATGAAGCCGCAGGCCCATCCGGCTTCAACGGCTGGCGACCGGTGGGTGCCAGCCACACCTCGTCTAAACCAAGGCGCTTCCGCACTTCGCGTGCCACCGTCAAGTGGCCATAATGCGGAGGATCAAAACTCCCACCAAAGTAGCCGACTTTTCGCCGAACTCCAGCTTGGCGTTCACCATCCTCTCGCACCGATGTGTGTCCCTCGCTCACTTGACGGGTTCGCGCACAGCAGCGTCTGCGCTGGCAGCTTGCACCGGCACGGCCGAGCCTGGGAAGTAGGCGGGACACCCAAAGATCCTTACCAGGGAAGCCGCATACAACGGCCGCAGCTGCCACACCCATGAGGTCGGTACGGTCCAGGCAAGGTCCGAGTTCTGAACCACAACGGCCGCGAGTTTCTCGTCAGCACACGCCTTAAAGAAGATCTCAGGACCCGCCAGAGCAGGGTTTACTGGCGGGTTGCGATGGTATGGAACGTTTGCCCAGTACGGGATTTTGGGGGATGTATAGAACAGTGTGTGTAGGTCTTGCATGATGGCGGCACACTTACGCTTATCGCCGCCAAACGCCGGCTCGCACGTCGGGTCACCGGCTGCAAATGGGTGTGACGAGTAAAACATCACAAGAAGCTGAAATGGTCCGCCCATATTACTTTGCACAACGGCATTCGGCGGCAACTGAGCTTCCACCTGGCTAAGGCCACGGCGCAGCTGGAAAAATCGTGCACCGATGTCTACTTCATGCGCCAGCGGTGCTGCCGCAACCACTTGTGGGCGGTGCGCAAGAAAGGGCAACAGGCCGCGGCTCACCGCGATTTGCCAGAACTGGCTCGCGAGGCTCAGAACAAAGAGCGCCACAGCGGCCCGCGCCCACCACGGGTGCTCGGGCGAGAGCGCCTTGTGCTCACGCCACCGCTGAAGGTAAGGCCAAAGCAGCGGCACCGCCCAAACCACCAGCACCAGGCGCATAATCAGGCCTGCGTGACGACCAAGATCATTCACGCCTTCCGGCGCGGAACTTAAGAAAAAGCCCGGCAATGCCCCGCCCACGAACAGCACCCAAAGGAACCGTTCGCCGTCGCTGAACGGCTGGCGTGCCCATAGACGTTTGCCATCCCTGGCTACCCGCATCAACAACGGCACAAGCAAAAACCCGAACTGCAGGATCAGCAACAGCGGGCTGATCGCCATGTACAGCGTGTCACGGATAAAACCATCACCGGCGGCAAACACCAGCGTGCCGGCGAAGTGCTCTTTCTCACGCCGGTTTCGCAACTCAAACTCAAGCACACGGTGGTGCTCCACGGGCATACCCGGCGTGTGCGCCGTCAGGTCGTGGAGAAATGGAAGAGAAAACAGCAAAGCCAGTGCACCTGCGCCACACAGCACACCCAGGTCGCTCCATCGCTTCGTGCGCACAAGGTCAACGGTATACACCAGGCCCGCGATCGCAAAACAGAACGCAACAAAGGTCGAATCGCCAGCGCTGGCCGCCAGACAAATGCCCGCCGTCACCGTGGCTACAACCGGCACCTTCCAGTTCCTCTGCCGTTCGCTCTGAACTGGAGTTTGCTGCCGGGAAACAAACATCACCAGAAACGCGACTACACAACACACCACGCCGGCCACATGATGCGGCGCAAAGATCAGGGCGCCCAGGAAGCTGGGAACGCGGTCGTCCAGCCACCATTCAATCTCCGGAAAGATGACAGCGGGATGCAAGAAGTACCCCAGCACAGCGGCGATCACGTCAACCCCCATGACGCAGCAAAGCAGCAGTGGAAACAGGTACTCACCGGCTCCTTTTGCCGTGTAGCGAAGCAGATGCTTCAGCATCAGGTACAGGACGGCGATCAACCCCAGCCCACTCCAGAAGGCGCTGGCTGATAAACACGCGCGTGCACTCAGGTGCAGTGGGCGCCCAACCGCGGCACAGAACACGTACCAGTAGTAGTAATAGCGCGAGGGCTCTGGATGACCGTTGACCGTGAAGAACGGATTGCCAGGTGGCACTCCGTCGCGCATCGCCCCACTGACCATCGGCAGGCGCACACTCCAATCCGTAAAGTTCACGCTTTCATACAGGTGGCCGTGCACCTCGATGGAGGTCGTGATCAGCAATACATACGCCGCGAACACAAGCAGAGCGACGAGGACGGGTCGGTAGTGTCGCGCGTCCTGCCAAAGCGCTGAACGTTCACGCCACGCCGCAGGAGCGATCATCGCTGCGAAGCACAGCGCCGCGAGCAGGTACACGGTGGAGATGACCGGGGCTGCCACAAAGCGACCAACAATGGCCGACAAAAACAGCGACAGTGGAAGTGCCAACGCACTCACCCATAACAGCCGCTCGGCCCGGGAGCGTTCCCGGAAGCTCACCAGGTTGGTCCAATGGGCAAACAGAAACGCCGGCGGGAGCAGAAAGACCCCAAACGCGCAAAAGGCCAATAGGCTCGACGAAAGATCAACCAGCGTGTAGTTCATGGGTGGATACGGAAATCATAAGCGACCGCCACCACCGCGTGAACGCAATCGCTTCCGTGTCTGCCATTGCTCAACCGGTGACGCAGGCCCGCAACTTACGCCGCTTCGGCCTGAGCCTTCAGCCGCTCTGCTGTGCCGTGCGCAATTAGGGCGTCGACCGTGGGCTGCAGCATGCCTTCCATCACCATCGCGAGCTGATGATTCGTTAACCCGATGCGGTGGTCCGTCAGGCGGTTTTGCGGGAAGTTGTAGGTGCGGATCTTCTCGCTGCGGTCGCCCGAGCCCACCTGTGATTTGCGTGCAGCCGCCTGCAGCTGGTGGATGCGCTCCTGCTCCACCTCATACAGCCGTGAGCGCAGCACACGCATCGCCTTCTCGCGGTTCTTGATCTGCGATTTCTCGTCCTGGCAGCTCACCACGGTGTTGGTCGGCAGATGGGTGATGCGGATCGCGGAGTACGTGGTATTCACGCTTTGGCCGCCTGGTCCCGAGGAGCAAAACGTGTCTACCCGCAGATCCTTGTTCTCGATCTTGATGTCGACGTCCTCGGCCTCGGGCAGCACGGCCACGGTCACCGCCGAGGTGTGCACACGGCCTTGTGTTTCCGTCGCCGGCACGCGCTGCACACGATGCACGCCGCTCTCGTACTTCATCTGCGAGTACACCTTGTCGCCTTCAAAGATGGCGGTGACTTCTTTCAACCCGCCCACTTCGCTCGGCGACTCCGAAAGGATCTCCACCTTCCAGCGGTGCTGCTCGGCGAAGCGCAGGTACATGCGGAAGATCTCCGCCGCGAACAGCGAGGCCTCGTCACCGCCTGTGCCCGCGCGCACCTCGATGATGATGTTTTTATCGTCGTTCGGGTCCTTGGGCAGCAGCAAAACCTTCAGCTCTTCTTCCGCGTCGGGCAGCCTGGGCTCCAGCTCGGCGAGTTCCTCGGCGGCCATGGCGCTCATCTCCGGGTCGCTGTCCCCGGCCATCACGCGGGCCTCATCGATGGCCGCTTTCAGGTGCCGGTAGCGCCGAAACGCCTCTACGGTCGGTTCCAGGTCGCGGTGCTGCTTGGCTACACCCTGAAACTTTTTCTGGTCGGCGAGCAGGCTGGGATCCGAAAGCTGGCGACCCAGCTCCTCATACTTGGCTTCAATCTGGTCTAGACGGTCAAACATAGGTCAGGGTACACAATTCCAGGGCTCGCACAGCCCAGGTTAGCAATCACATGAAGGGGAAAGAAGGAACGATCGCGACGCAGCGGTGGCGCAGCTATAGAAAGCGGGCGCGTCCGCAAATCCGGAGTTGTGTCGCCGAAGCAGCGGAGATATTCAGGATGCGGTCTGGCGCTGTCATCATTGCTCCATCTTTGATGGTAACGCGGAGTTCATGGATTCGGCGGCCTCCGCACCGCCGGCTCGTGTCCCGCTAAGAACTCCAGCGTTCTCCGGTCGGCATCCCGCAAACCGTCCGCGCTGAACCCATGGCCCTCGTTGGGGTAGATGTGGTTTTGGCACTCGAAGTTCTCCAGACCGCACAGCCGGATCAGCTGCTGCGCGTTGATGACGGGGATGTTGTTGTCCCTTGCACCATGCAGGATCAGCAGGGGCGGCATCCCCTGCAAGCGGAAAAAGAAGTCGTCCGGCAGACTGCCGTACCAAATCGCCATGCCCTGGACCGCCAGCTTCTGCGAGCCCGCGGCCAAGGCGATGGACGCTCCTAAGGAATAGCTCACCACAAAGATCGGTCGGCCCTTCCATGCCGGCGTGGTCTGCACCGTCCGGACCAGCTCTGCCAATGCGCCTGACCAGGCGGTATATGTCGCAACAGACGGCGTGTGTGACCGCGCCGCGTCGAAGTAGTGCAGCAGCAGTGTTGTGTAGCCATGGGCGGCGAAGAAGGCGGCTTGTCCGCGAGAAAACGGCGTGTCGGGACCACTGTCACCGGACAACAGAATGATAAGAGGGCCCGTGGCACCCGCGTCAGCCGTAGCCGCACTCCCGAACACCTCGTACAGGACCTTGCGCCCACCGCTCTGGAAGCTCTCCAGGGAAGTTTTGGAAGCCGCGGCCGCCTTCGCAAGCAGGCAAGCAAAGAGGAGCCACGATACCAGGCCGCGTTTCATGCCGCACAGCCTATCAGCTACGGCATGCCGTTCGCGTCGGCGTCGCCGCCCCGGACAAACCTTTTCAGGAACAGCTCGCGGACCACGTTGACGCCCGCTTCGCCCACCGTTCCCAGCAGGGCATTGTCCAGCGCAAGCTTGCCGGCTGTGTCTGCCGCCGGGTGGTACAGCGTGGAAAGCGCACCGGCCCCGGCATTGCCCAGGATGTGCGAGTAGTTGAACTCCATCTTGCCGTTGTCGCCCCTTGCGAGCACTGCCGACAGCACCGCGTGCCGCACTCGCTGCTTCACCGTCCCGTTCGACCCCATGTAGAAGTAGCGGGGATCCTGATGAAACAGGCTCGGCAGCACCGCCCCACCCAGGAACTTGCCGATGAAGCCATCTGCGTAGGCCGCGCCGTAGCGCTTCCCAAAGCCCTCCGCCCCGCCCCCGAACTCGGGAAAGGTGCCCTTGATCTGCTCGCCCGAAGCCACCAGGCCCGCGGTTACAAAGGCCATGCGGTCGGTCGTCGCGTGCAGCCCCAGGGAAAGCTTCTGCCGTGCGTCCAGCGGTGCCGCGTTCCAGACAAAGCTGGTGTAGAAGTCCGGAAAGCCGGCAATGCGCTGCTGCTCCGCCGCGTGGAGCTCCGCTGCGGCGATCTGCCGCTGGTTCATGCTGACATAGGCATCGGCGTGGCCTGCCGGCAGAACCAGGACCGCAGGTTCCAGGCTGCGACGCTCCCCGGCGTTCAACAAGAGCTTGGGAGACCGAAATGCCTCAAAGCCAGGAGCGCTCGCGTTGACTCTGTACGTTCCACCCGGTAGACCCTCGAAGGCGAAACGGCCTTCCATGTCAGAGTTGGCGATCCGCTCGATCCCGGTACCCTCCATCCGCAGCACCATCCGCGCCCCCGGGACAAGGGCCCCGCTGGTATCGGTGACCTCTCCGTCGATCCGCGCGCTGTTGCCTGCTGTTTGCGGATCTGGGGAAAGCTCCGTAGGGTCTGGCTGGTCCACGGCGGGCCGTTCGGGGGCTGCAACAAGAGGGACTTGGCCCCAAAGGCCCGGAGAGATCGCGAGAATGACCAGAAGCACCCAAAACGCCCTTATGCACGCACAAAGGCCGCGAACCTCGGACAGGGGTGGGCGGCGTGCCTGCATTGCGAATCCTCCTGGGTCTCGGCGGAGCCGTGCCGACCTGCATGTGCGGCTACATTCGTTCAGGACATTGACCGTATGGTTCCGCTTGCGGGGTAATTTGGCGATACCACGGCGGCGGTATGGCATGTTACGTTCGGGCCTCTTTTTGGCGAGTGCACTCACGACCGGATGCATCCAACTGAGTAGAGACCCGCGCGGTATCACCCTCGGTCGATGGCGCGGATGGCTGGTGACTGAAACCTTCCTCGCCGTGCAGATGGAAATCTCCGGCTACGCTGCCCGGGGTCTGTGATACTGGTAGGTGAGCAGCCGGGTCCGTGACGTGAATCTATGAATCAGCAGGAACTCGAAGCTCTGCTCGATACACACGAGCAAGCCAAAGAAGCGCGTGAGCGGCGGCACGAAGAGCGCACCGGACGCATCGGCATCCTTACGGCGGAGCCGGTGAGCCAGCGGCTGCTGGAAGGTCTTTCCGTACAGCTCGACCTTGAGCCCGTCATCCTGGAGGGCCTTGGGGAAGCCGTCAAAATGGACGGGCGAGCGCTGCTTGGCTTTGAGTTGGTCGTGGCCGATGAGAGCACGGCAGCGCGGCTTCGCTCCGCCCTGCAGGCCCTTGGGGACGCGGAAACCGGCAATCTTCCTGCCTTGGTCGCGGTCCGCACCCGCAGCAGCTTTGAAGAGCCCGTCGCCGCCCACGATCTTCCGTACGAAGGTGTCCTTACGCTCCCCGAGCAGCCTTCGCTGGTGACCGCCCAGCTGGGGGTCATCCTGTATGCGCACCGGGCCTACGTGCGGCGCTACCGCGACGCCATGGAAGAGTTGCAGCTGAACCGGCGCATCTTCCGCTCCGTCACCAGCGGCATCACGGTGGCGCGCGCCGAGCCCGACTGCCCCCTGGTGTACGTCAATCCGGCCTTTGAGGTCATTACCGGGTACACCATCGAGGAGTCGCTCGGCCATAACTGCCGCTTTCTGCAGGCCGGGCACCATGACCAGCCAGGACTGACGCTGATCCGGGAGGCGCTGCGCTCCGGACGCGAGGTGAAGGCGATCATCCGGAATTACCGGAAAGACGGCACGGCGTTTTGGAATGAGCTTTCGATCTCGCCCATCCGGAACCACGAAGGCACACTGACCCACTTTGTCGGCATTCAGCAGGACGTCACCAGCCGCGTCGAGTTCGAAGAAGCTCTGCGCGAGAGCGAGAAGCTGGCCACCGCCGGCCGGCTGGCTGCCTCCATTGCCCATGAGATCAACAACCCGCTCGAGGCGATCACGAACCTCATCTACCTGGCGCGTAAGGCCCAGCATATGGAAGAGGTCGAGCAGCACCTCAGCGTGGCGGACGCCGAACTGCGCCGGGTCGCCCTGCTCACCTCGCAGAGCCTTCGTTTCTATAAGCAGTCCAGCGCGCCGCAAGCCGTTAAGGCCAGTGACCTGCTCGACTCCGTCCTTGACGTGTACGCGCGCCGGCTGCAAAGCATGCGCATCGAGGTCGAAAAACGCGAGCGTACCTGCGACTCGATCGTTTGTTTTGAAAGTGAGATCCGGCAGGTCCTCAGCAACCTTATCCGCAATGCGATGGACGCCATGAAGGGCCGCAGCAGCGGACGTCTGATCGCCCGCACCCACGAAGCGGTAGATTGGCGGCGTGACCTGCGGGGCGTCATGATCACCATCGCGGACACCGGCACCGGCATGTCGCGCGAGGTGCAAAACCGCATCTTTGACGCGTTCTATTCCACCAAGGGCAACAGCGGCACCGGCCTGGGCCTGTGGGTGACCCGCGAGATCGTCACCCGGCACAAAGGCCGGCTGCGCGTACGCAGTTCCAACATCCCCGGCCGCAGCTGGACGGTGTTTGAGCTCTTTCTGCCTTACCAGGGACTCGCGCCGTGATGGCCAGCTAGCGACCCGCACCGGAGTTTATCGATGGCACTCTTTGCTGAGCTGGCCAGGCTGGCCGATGCACTGGCCGCCGAGTCCAGCCGTCTAAAAAAACGGGCCGCAATCGCGGAAGCGGTGGGGGCGCTTGCCGGCGACCCTGCGCAACCTGACCCGCACACCGACGCCGGCCGCTTCTGCCTCTACCTCGCCGGCCAGCCCTTTCCAGAGGCCGACTCCCGCAAGCTCAACGCCGGCGGAGCCATTTTGTCTCGCGCGATCAAAGCAGTCTCCGGCGCTACCGATGCGGCGATGACGGCTGCCTATCGTCGCCACGGAGACCTGGGAGCCGCGGCCTACGACCTGCTGGTGGCGCCCTACGGCAAAGCGCCTGCGGAAGCGACGATCACCCTCGTGGCCGTGGCCGGGGCTTTTGACGCGATGGCTTCCGCACGCACCACCGCCGCGCGCTCCGCCACGGTGGAGGATCTGTTGCGGCGAGCGACCGCCCCAGAGGCCAAATACCTGCTCAAGCTCATGCTTGGCGACATGCGCATCGGGGTGAAGCAGTCGCTGGTGGAAGAAGGCATCGCTGTCGCCGCAGGTGCGCCGGTCGAGGCCGTGCGCCACGCCGTCATGCTGGAAGCGGATCTGCAGCGGGCGGTCATTCGTGCCTTCCAGGGCACCTTGGCCGAAGCCCGGATGACGCTGTTCCATCCGCTCGGCTTCATGCTCGCCTCGCCTGTGGAAACACCGCAGGAGGCCGTGGAGCGCTTTACGGCCAAGCCGAAGAAGGCCCCGGCGCCGCCCAAGCTCGCCAAGGCTGCCAAGCGGAGAGGCCGCAAGAAGCAGGACGACGATGAGGAAGTGATAGAAGACGTCGCGGGCGTTCTGCCGCTGGACAGCGCCGAGGCAGGCTTCGCAGAGGACGTGGAGCTTGAGGCCGGCGGCAGCCCGGAAGCCTCGGCCCAAGATCCCGGCACCATCCATGCCTTTCTGGAAGACAAGTTCGACGGCATCCGCGCCCAGGTGCACTGCGGTGATCCAGCCCAACCCGGCCGCGTGGCCATCTACAGCCGCTCGCGCGAAGACATCACGGAAAGCTTTCCAGAAATCCAGGAGGCTTTTGCCTCGGTGACTGCGCCGCCCAACGGCCTCATCTTCGACGGCGAGATTCTTGGGTGGGACCTCGCCGGCGACAAGGCCCTACCGTTCGCGGTGCTCGGGCAGCGGATCGGCCGCAAGCGCGTTGACGACGACATGCGACGGCAGATCCCGGCGATATTCATGGCTTTCGATCTCATGTTTGCCAACGGCGAGCTGCAACTGCCCCGGCCCTTGCGGGAGCGTCGCGCCCTGCTGGAAGAGGTGGCGGCCCGGCTGCAGCCGGTGACCACGTCCGGCGTCGCCGCCGCACCCAAAGCCGCCGCCCAGCATGACCTTTTCGCCGCCGCTGACTCCGCATCCGCCACGCCCGTGCAGCGACTGCTGCTGTCGCGGGCAGAGATGGTCGAGTCCGCCGAGGGTGTCGACCGGGGGTACCGCGACGCCCGAGCCCGCTCCAACGAAGGCGTCATGCTCAAAGCCGCCGGCTCGGCCTACCTGCCCGGGCGCCGTGGCCTGGCCTGGCTCAAGCTGAAACGCGAGCTCGCGACGCTGGACGTCGTCATCACCGGCGCCGAGTTTGGCTCCGGCAAGCGCGCGCAGTCGCTTTCGGACTACACCTTTGCCGTTCGCGGGCCCTCGGGGGAGTTGCTCAACCTGGGTAAGGCCTACCAGGGGGTCACCGACGCCGAGATCGTCGAACTGACCGAGTGGCTAAAGGCGCACACGCTGGAAGACTTTGGCCATTTCCGCACGGTTGAGCCCATCCGCGTGATCGAGGTCGCGTTTAACAACATCATGCGCTCTGACCGCCACGCGTCCGGCTTTGCCCTGCGCTTTCCGCGCATCCTGCGCTTGCGAGACGACAAACCGGTCGAGGAGATCGACACCCTGGAGCGCGTTGAAGAGGTGTACGGCTCCCAGCCGGACAAGCCTGTTGAAGCCTTGGAAGCCGGGCAGTAGGGCGGGGTGACGCCGGCACCAGGCAGTCCTCACGATTACGGAATCTCAACAGGCGCTTGGCCAGGGCTTCGCCCGCGCCGGTCCGGTCTCGAAAGGTGGAACGCGCTCGGATTTTGCGGGCATGCCATGCCCGGGTCGTCGTTATTGCTTTGGCTTTCCTGCGAAACCTGTTCTGCGTCGCACACTATGGACGTCACCCGAAAGTCGTATTACTGAAGACGCAGCGTTACAGCCTGCCTTGAGGTAGAATGATCCAAGGCGAATGGCGATCGGTGAATCCGATTCGCTGAACGCGCAACCGGAATCCAGTTTCCCCTTCCCTGGAGATCTCCCTTTTGAACCTTCGTTCACGCTGCACCCGGGCCCTTTCGTTCCTTTCCGTCGCCTCCACCCACAAACAGCACAGATCTTTCCGGCGCAACGGGCTGGTGGCTCTCGGCTTGTGCGCCACCGTGGGCGCGCTTACGGCGGATGCGACACACACCCGCCACACGCTGCACCATCGGGCTGCCGCACACCACGCCGTGGTCGCCAAAGCGAGTTCGCTGAACCAGCGGGACCAGCTGGCGCAAACCTTCAGCACGCTGGACGCCGGTAGCTCCTCGCTGACGTCGATTGCGGCTGGCGCCACGCAGGCGGACGCCGCCGGGCGGTATGAGTTGCATCTCCACCATCTGCACACCGGCGAAGACATCGATGTCGTCTACCGGATCGGTAACGAGTACATCCCCAGCGCGATCGCGAAGCTAAACTATTTTCTCCGCGATCATCGCACGCAGGATGTCAGTCACTATGACGTGAAAGAGTTCGACCTCCTGCACACGCTGCTGGCGTCGCTGGGCAAGCCGAACGATGTGATCGACATCGTCTGCGGCTATCGTACGCCCTGGTCGAACAACTTCCTGCGTACCCGCTCGGCGGTTACGGGCGTGGCCAAGAACTCGCAGCATGTGCAGGCCAAGGCGATCGACATCCGCGTTCCCGGTGTGACGACCAGCCACCTGCGCGATGTGGCGCTCAGCCTCCATGGCGGCGGTGTTGGCTATTACCCGGTCAGCCAGTTCGTTCACGTGGATGTTGGCCCGGTGCGCCAGTGGAGCTTTGGCGGACGCGGCGAGTAAGCGCCCGCGCGCGCCGGCGCCTACCTTCGGCGCCAGGCTCAGCAGAAGCAGGGGCGGCTTATGGCCGCCCCTGATGCTTTGCTGTGTGCCCTGGTAAGCAAAGCTGATTCATTTCTGCCGGGCGCTCAGCTCACCGAGCAGGCGCTTGAGCTCCTCGAGCTTCTGCCCGGCCTCGCCCAGCTTACCGGCGGAGGTGAGCCGCTGGTAGTCGTTGAAGGCCTGGTTGGCTTGTGCGATCAGGCCATGCACATCCGCCGGCGCAGCAGTTGCGGAAGGCCCAGCCTGCGCCATAGCTCCACCACCCGCCTGGGCAGCCGGTTGCGGCGCTTCACTTGCGGTCAGCGACGAGCTTTCGCCGCTGAACAGCGATGTCAGCGCAGCCTGGAAGGTCGGTCCGTAAGCCAGCTTGTCTTGCAGGGCCAGCACCACCAGCCGCAACTCCGGCATGGGACTTTGTTGCGCCTGCAGGTAGATCGGCTCGGCGTAGAGGAGCGCCTTGCCGGTGGGGATCACCAGCAGGCTGCCGCGCAGCACGTGCGACCCTTGCTGATTCCACAATGTCAGCTGTCCGGAAAGCTGTGCGTTCTGGTCGATGCGCGCTTCGATCTGTTGCGGCCCGTCCACCAGGCGGGTCTTGGGGAAGTCGTACACCACGGCCTGCCCATACGCGTCGCCATCGCTGCGCCCGGCCACCCAGCCGATCAGGTTATTGCGATTCGCCGGCGTGAAGGGAAGGATCTCAACAAACTCTTCCTTGGTGCCGCCGGGCAGCTTCATCAGCACGAAGTTGGGTTCCATCGGGATGACGTTCTGCTCGCCGTTGCTGTCGGTGCCCGTGGATTCGGTGGCGACGGTCCAAAGGTCTTCGCGGTTGAAGAACACCTCCGGCTGGGTCATGTGATAGAGCCCATAGACCGTGGACTGCAACCTGAACTGTAGCTCCGGATAGCGCACATGCTGGCGCAGCCCCGCCGGCATCGCCGTGGCGTCGCGAAACAGGCTCGGCAGCAGACGGCGATACGCGGCCAGAATTGGGTCGCCCGGGTCGAACACATAAAACGTCACCGTGCCGTCATAGGCGTCGATGACGATCTTTACGCTGTTGCGCAGGTAGTTCACACCCCGGTCGCCCAGCGTGTAGTGCGTGGCATATGGATAGCTGTCGCTGGTGGTGAACGCGTCTAGAATCCACGACAAGCGGCCGTCGGCGCCGACCACCAGATAGGGGTCGCGATCCAGGGTAAGAAAGGGTGCCAGCGCCGCGACGCGCTCGCGGATATTGCGCCGCATCAGCAGCCGGCTGCCCGTGCCGATGTCGTCGCTGAAGGGCACCTTGCCGAGGTCGCCGCGATCCAGCGCCAGCAGCGCGCGATGCAAAAAGCCGCCGACCTCGATGCCGCCGGTGCCCGCGTAGGTGGTCAGGTTGTTGGTCTCGCCTTGCGGGTAGTCGAACTCCTGCTGGCGCGTTTTGACGTACACATCGGTGTCGGTCAGCTGCCCGAAGTAGACCTCCGGCCGCGTCACGCTGATGCCCGGCTGCGCGCTCTGCACGGGCATGTTGCTCAGCAAAAACGTCGGTAGGCCTTCCGGTGTAAAGCCGTTCACGGTGTTCATCGTTACGCCGTAGCCGTGCGTGTAGATCAGCTTTTCGTTGATCCAGTTCCGGCTGCTTTCGGGCAGCTTGTCGACATTCAGTTCGCGGGCGGAAAGCATCACTTCGCGTTCGGTGCCGTTGATGGTGTAGCGGTCGATGTCGATATCGGGAAAGTCGTAGTAGGTGCGAATCTCCTGCACTTGGCGCAGGGTGTCCTGCAGCGCATGCCAGTCCCACAGCCGAATGTTCTGCAACGTCGGTTGATTGTTGGCGGGGTCAGCGGCAGCGATGGTCGTCTCGGCAGGGAACTCCTGCTGCTGAAATTTGTCGAGTCCAAAGGCCTGGCGTGTCGCCTCGATGTTGTGCGCGATGTAGGGTGTTTCCCGCACCAGCTCATTCGGCTTCACGATGAAGCCGCTGACATACCAACCCACCACACTGACCAACAGGTAACAGCCCACCGCGGGCAAGGCCGCCAGCACTAGCTGCCGAAGCCCCGCGTTGCGCGCCGCTCCAAGCCCGGCGATCACGGAACCAAGGGCAAGGGCGGCACACACCAGCAGCAGACCGCCCAGCGTGATGTGCGCGTCGGTGTAGGTGACGCCGTCAAAGATCGTATGGTGCTCCAGCAACATGCCGAAGCGATCGAGGTAGAGGTTGACGGCGAATACCAGCAGCAGCGCTGAAACGGCGATCGACAGCCCGCGCCACGGCGATGGCCCGTCGCCCAGGTCCTGCTTGCGCAGTGCTCGCGTCCCTGCCGTCACCACCAGAAACAACACGGCTACGAGGCACAGCACAAAGATCAGCGTCAGCAGCCAGTCCACAAGCAACTGCCACGCCGGCAACCGAAACAGGTAGAAGCTTAGCGATCGACCGAAGATGGGGTCCAGCGGATTGTCCGCGCCCCCGCCACCGCCCGCCGGTGCCGCCCATGCCAGCGCAAAGGTCTGCCAGGAGCCGGCCATCGACACCGCGCTGAAGAACGCCACAACCAGCGACACACCCAGCCCGGCCCAGCGCAACACGGGTTCCACGGGCAGGCGGACGGTTTGTCCGCCGACAACCAGCGCCTGCGTCTCCGGCAAATCGAAGTGGTTGGCACGCATCAGCCCGCGAAAGGCCGCATACAGCAGGGCAAAGGTCAACAGCGCCGTGCCGAGAAAGAGCCCCGCCTGCCACAGGCGCGTGGTCCAAAACACTGCGCTGTATCCCAGCGAGCCGAACCATAGCAGGTCTACCCACTCGCTGAGCAACGTGCTTGCAAAGGAAACGACGACCACCAAGGCAATCGCAACTACGATCAGCGCGCGGCGGCTCCGTCGCGGAGCCTGCAACGGATAACGTCCATCCAACGTGACGGGCAAAGCGTCCTGCGTTCTTGCATCTCAGCCCAGACGGATGCGGCCTGCGTGCGCGCCGTTTTCCCGGACAGGTACACTTCGCAGGCAGGCGATCATAGGCCGCACAGGGCCGTACGAGGAGTTTTACGTGTCAGGAAAGGTCCAAGCCACGAAGGGGGACACGACGAACAATGATCGGAACTTCAGCTTCGGCATTTGGCTTTTGTGCGGGCTTGTCCTGCTGGTCAGCTCCCTTGACCTCGTCGGTTGGTGGACCCATCTCCCTACGCTGATCGGCCCGTCTTACGGCTTCGTTACGATGAAGCCCAATACCGCACTGATGCTGTTCCTCCTGGCGCTGGCGGTGCTCGCCAAACAGGGCCCGGGGTCGCGATGGGCACCGGTGGGCAGCCTGCTGAGTGTGGGTGTGCTGGCCATCGCGCTGGCCACGCTGCTGGAGTATGCCAGCGGCCGCAGCTTCGGCATCGATCAGGTTTTGGCTCACGTGCCCGCGGAAGCGGCCGGGGACCCGGTCGGCCGCATGTCCCAAGGCTCGGCCATGTGCGGTGCTTTCGCGGCCTTGGCGCTGTTGTTGGTCGAAACGCCGACCCTGGGCGGCCTTCTTGCCTCGCTGGCCGCCCTGCTTTGCCTGTCGGCGCTGGTGGGCTACCTGTTTGACGCGGGTCCGCTGCTGGGCGTGCGGCTGTTGCGCTCGATGGCGCCGCGCACCGCAGGCTCCTTTTTGCTACTGCAGATCGCTTTTTTCCTGCTCCGGCCGTGGCGTGAGCCCACGCGCTCGCTGCTGTACAGCGCCCGTCACCATCGCTTCGGGGCGTGGTATGTGCTGGGGACCTGCATGCTGCCGCTGCTGGTTGGCCTGCCGATCGCGACGCTGTACCGCCGTGGCTGGTTCCAGGCGCCGTTTGCGTTTGCGGTGCTGGTGGTGCTGCTGGTCGGCGCGCAGGCCGTGCTCGTTTCACGCAACAGCCGCTCGCTTGCGCTAGTCGAAGGGAAGCGGGCCGGCCTGGAGCATGAGCGCATGCGCCTTGCGGAAGAAAATCAGCAGCAATACGCCAACCTCCTCGCCAGCCAGGAGCGCGCGGAGCAAAACGAGGCGCAGTTTCGGCTGATCGCCAATGCGCTGCCGGCGATGGTCTCCTACCTGGACCGCGACATGCGCTATGTGCGCGTGAACCGCACCTATGAGGAGTGGTTTGGGCGCGCAGCCGCGGAGATCGAAGGCCGCAGGCCCGAAGAGATCCTCGGACCGGCGGCCCCCGACATTCGCCGTCATTTGCGGGCCAGCCTGCGCGGGGAACCCCAGCAGTTTGAAACACAGCTGGAAACGCTGCAGGGCGAGCGCACGGTGAGCATTACGCAGATCCCCGACACGGACGACCAAGGGCAGGTGCGCGGCGTCATCGTGCAGGCCAACGACATCACGGCACGCAAGCAGGCTGAGGCCGCCCTGCGCCAGACCGAGAAGCTCGCCGCAGTGGGCAAGCTGGCAAGCTCCATCGCGCATGAGATCAACAACCCGCTGGAGGCGGTCACCAATCTGCTCTACCTGGCCGGCACCACGGACAGCCTGCCGGAGATCAAGTTTCACATCGAAACCGCCGAACAGGAGCTTGCCCGCGTCTCCGCCATCGCCAACCAAACGCTGCGCTTCCATCGGCAAGCCTCTTCGCCGGTCAAGGTGACCGCGAACGATCTGCTGGAAACCGTGATGGCGATCTATCAGGGCCGGCTTCATGCCCAGGGCATCCGCATCGAGCAGAAGCACGCCCCGGCCAAGCCCATCACCTGCATGGACGGCGAGATCCGGCAGGTGCTCAACAACCTTGTCGGCAACGCGCTCGATGCGATGCAGGGAACGCCGGGGCGCCTGCTGCTGCGCAGCCACAACGCCACGGACTGGACTACCGGCCGACGCGGGCTCGTCCTGACGGTGGCCGATACCGGTGCCGGCATGAGCGCCGCGACGCGCAAGGCCCTGTTTGAGGCGTTTTTCACCACCAAGGGCGTCAGCGGCACGGGCCTGGGGCTCTGGGTCAGCAAAGAGATCGTGGACCGTCACCTGGGCCGGCTCAGCCTGCGCAGCTCGCAAGCAGCCGCGCACCACGGCACGGTCTTTCGGCTGTTTCTGCCCGAGAACGCGGGCGTCCTCGCGGCGTAACGTCGGCGCAAAAAGCCGGGGGAGCGGCGGCCTGGGCTGCCACGCGCGGCTCCGCCTCTGTTACCCTGCGGTCACATGCGCAACCACAGCGTTCTTCCCGGCATCCTGCTGGCGGCTCTCGTCCTTCCCGTGGCTGTTGCGGCCCAAACCTTGCCCGCGACGGCGCCCACCGCCGGCGATGTCGCCACGCGCATCAACGCCCAAAACGCGCTGTTTGAGGACTTCTACCAGAACAACCTGAAGAACCACCCAGAGTCTGCCACCTCGGTCGGTGACTACCGCTACAACGATCGCCTGTCCGACGATTCGCTCGCCGCGATCGCCCGCGAGCACGCCGAGGCCGACGCCTTTCTCGCGCGCCTCAAGGCCATCGCCACCGACCGCATGCCCGAGCAGGACCGCCTGAGCCACGAGCTGCTCGAACGCGCCCTTACGCTGGGCGACGAGAACTACGCCCTCAAGAACTACGAGATGCCGGTCAATCAGCAGAATGGCATCCACACCGGCCTCGCCGACCTCCCGCAAGGCATGCCCTTCGATACCGTCAAGCACTATGAGGACTACATCGCGCGCCTGCACCAGATCCCGCGCGTGCTGGACCAGACCGTCGAAGTGATGCGCGCCGGCCAGAAGGATGGCCTGATGCCGGTGAAGTTCATCGCCGAAAAGATCCCCGGCCAATGCGACGGCATCCTCGCCGCCAATCCTTTCCTGAAGCCCACAACGATGTACCCCGCCGGCATCTCCGCCGCGGACCAGGCGCGCCTCACCGCGGCCATCACCAAGGCCGTGAATGAAGAGGTCTTCCCCGCGTATAAGAAGTTCGCCGCCTTTGTTCGGACCGACTACGCCCCGCACGGCCGCACAGACCTCTCCATCGAGTCGCTGCCTGACGGCAAGCACCGCTACGCCCTTGCTGTGCGCATGATGACGACCCTGAACGTTACGCCGGCGCAGGTGCACGCCATCGGCCTCAGTGAGGTCGCGCGCATCACCGCGGAGATGACCAAACTCGCGCAGGCCAACGGCTACAAAGACCTGCCCACCTTTCGCGCCGCGGTCAACAGCGACCCGAAGTGAAGCCCACCCGCGAGGGGCAGATCGTCGACGACTTC